>CAZKPR010000169.1:0-5679 GCA_964554685.1 uncultured Leptospirales bacterium
CGATTGCTGTTTCGATGTATATATTTATACTAGAATTTGTTAGCACTCAATAGAGATGAGTGCTAACAAAAGGAGGTCAATTATGAAATGGAATATAGCTCGATTTAATACAGTTGATAATGCCCTTGAAGGGTTGATCAACGATTTCTGGAGAAATCCGGCAAGGAATTGTGAGCTCAATCCGAGCGTGGATGTCACTGAAGATGAGCACGCCTTCCATGTAAAGGCCGAGTTGCCCGGAATGGAAGAAAAAGATCTCACGGTAACGCTTCATGAGGGAATGCTTACAATTGCCGGGGAGAAAAAGGAGGAGCGAAGGGAAGGCGATGCCGGTAAAAATTATCTCCATTGCGAAAGGGTCTTCGGTTCCTTCAGCCGCACCATAGCCCTCCCCGAGGGGGTTGAACCCGAGGGCGTAACAGCGCGCTATGCGAACGGCATACTGGAAGTCGACCTGAAGAAAAGCGAATCCGCGAAACCGAGGAAGATCGATATAGCGGTCAACTGAGGGAGCGCGGGGAATTGGCCCCAAAAATGGGCGGCAAAAATAAAGGATACTACAACGGGACGGCGCCCGGCTCGAGATTCTCGGATCGAAGGCCGGGCTGTTTTTTCCGGGGGAGGTAGAAAATGGCAAAAGGGAAAATTATCGGAATAGACCTGGGCACCACGAACTCATGCGTGGCCGTCATGTCCGGCGGGGATCCCCAGGTGATACAGAACTCGGAGGGACAGCGCACCACCCCGTCGATCGTCGCGTATAACGAGGCGGGGGAGAGGCTCGTGGGGCAGGTGGCGAAGAACCAGATCATCACCAATCCCGCCAATACCATTCGTTCGATCAAGCGGCTCATGGGACGCCGCCACGACGAGGTGCGCGATGAGATTGGAATGGTCCCCTACGAGGTCATCAATGACAGGGGGGGCGTGAAGGTGAGGACCTCGGGGGGCGAGGTGACGCCCCAGGAGGTTTCCGCCCTCGTGCTGCAGAAGATGAGGCAGACCGCCGAGGATTACCTCGGCGAGAAGGTCACCAGGGCGGTTATCACGGTCCCGGCCTATTTCAACGACGAGCAGAGGCAGGCAACCAGGGATGCGGGAAGGATCGCCGGGCTTGAGGTCGAGCGGATCATTAACGAACCTACGGCTGCGGCACTCGCGTACGGCCTCGACAAGAAGGGAAAAAAGAATGAAAAGATCGCGGTCTACGACCTGGGTGGCGGCACCTTCGACATCTCTATCCTTGAGCTGGGGGACGGGGTTTTCGAGGTAAAATCCACGAACGGCAATACGCACCTGGGGGGCGATGATTTTGACCAGCGCGTCATCGACTGGTTTATCGCCGAGTTCAAAAACCAGACCGGCATCGACGTGTCCGGGGACCGGATGGCGCTCCAGCGCCTCAAGGAGGCGGCGGAGAAGGCCAAGATCGAGCTTTCCGGGAAGTCCCAGACGGAAGTGAACGTGCCGTTCCTGACGGCGGATCGGAACGGCCCCAGGCACTTCCAGGTGACTCTCACGAGGGCGAAATTCGAGCAGCTTGTCGGGGACCTCGTGGAATCGACGAAAGCCCAGTGCGTCCGGGCCCTTGAGGACGCGGGGCTCACGGCGGGTGACATCGACGAGGTGATACTGGTCGGGGGATCCACGCGGATACCCGCCGTGCAGGAGCTGGTGAAGAAGGTTTTTGGAAGGGAGCCGAACAGGAGCGTGAACCCCGACGAGGTTGTGGCACTGGGCGCCGCGATCCAGGGAGGGGTCCTCGCCGGCGAGGTGGGCGACGTGCTTCTCCTTGACGTGACGCCCCTCTCCCTCGGCATCGAGACCCTGGGAGGCGTGATGACCCGGCTTATCGACCGGAACACCACGATCCCCACGCGGAAAAGCCAGGTCTTCACCACGGCGGAGGACAATCAGCCGGCGGTATCGGTCCACGTCCTCCAGGGCGAGCGTGAACTCGCGGCGCACAACCGGACCTTGGGGAGGTTTGAGCTTGCCGGGATCGCCCCGGCCCCCCGGGGGGGCCCCCAGATCGAGGTTTCCTTCGACATCGACGCGAACGGGATCGTGAACGTTTCGGCGAAGGATCTTGCCACGGGCAAGGAGCAGACGATCCGGATCGAATCCTCGGGTGGCCTGAGCGAGGATGAGATCAACCGAATGGTGCGCGACGCCGAAAGCCATTCCGCAGAGGACAGGAAGGCCCGCGATCTCATTGAGGCGCGGAACGAGGCGGATTCGGCGATCTACGCCGCGGAAAAGGCAATGGGCGCTCCATGGGCGTCGATGGCCCCGGAGGAACGAAACGCCCTCGAATCCTCGGTGAACGAGGTAAAGCGGCTCATGGAAGCCGGCGATGCGGTGGCTCTCAGGGACGCCGCGGCGCGGCTCCGTCAGGCGGCTGAGGCATTCGCCGCCAGGGCCCAGGCGGGTGGCCATGACGCAGAAAACGCCCGGCATGAGGCCCCTCGGGAAGATGCCGGGAACGGCTCCGGCGAAAAGGTCTACGACGCTGAATACGAGGTGGTTGACGACGAGAGAAAAGCCGGATAACAATATACGCGAGAGCCCGCGGCCTCAGCCGCGGGCTTTTTTTGCCCTGCAATAACAAAAGATCCCGCTTTTGGAGCTGATATTACGGTTGACGTAGGTAATCTCATGAGGTTGAATGAGGAAGTACCGATAACTATCGGGTTTGATACCAGCCATCCGGGCAGAGGACCGATAGTTATCGGGTATAGCGCCTGCTCCGGTCGGGATAACCGATAACTATCGGTATAGTTCCCAGCTTCGAAGCTTAAGAAAGGGGCGTAAACCGTACCGGGGGTGAAATCCATGGCAAGAAGAAACGACATACAGTTCATATCCGACGGGGAAACCTGCCGTGGATGGTTGTATCCCGCCGGGAATAAAGGGAAGGGGCCCTGCGTGGTGCTCGCCCACGGCTTTGGCGGGACGAAGGAGCTCCGCCTCGACGCCTACGCGGAGCGCTTCGCCTCCGAGGGGTATCGCGTCATGGTGTTCGATTACCGACATTTCGGCGGGAGCGACGGCGCGCCGCGCCAGATCCTGGACATTGCGAAACAACACCGGGACTGGCAGGCCGCCATCGCCCACGCGCGTTCCCTCCCAGGCGTGGACCCGGGTAGGATCGTGCTCTGGGGGACATCGTTCAGCGGCGGCCACGTGGCGGCCCTGGCGGCCCGCGACGGATCAATTGCCGCGGTCATATCCCAGGTGCCCCACCTGAACGGACCCGCCACGGTCCTCGCGGCGGGCCTTGTCCGGAACCTGAGGCTTGGCCTGGTCTCCATGCGGGACCGCCTGCGCGGATTCCGTGGACGCGAACCCCACTACGTGCCAATCGTCGGCGAACCGGGGGCCCTGGCGGCGATGAGCGCGCCGGGAGATCTCGAGG
Source organism: uncultured Leptospirales bacterium (assembly GCA_964554685.1). GTDB lineage: Bacteria > Spirochaetota > UBA4802 > UBA4802 > UBA5550 > RBG-16-49-21. The sequence goes on from CAZKPR010000169.1 coordinate 3,419, forward strand.
GGGTCATGAAACTGATCCCTCCGGGCCATGCCTACGATGAGCGGGTCGCCGCGAGGGTATTCCTCTCCATAGCGGGCTATTCCCCGGGGAACCTCGCCCCGCGGATCAGGATGCCCTGGCTCGTCCAGGTGGCGCTCAGGGATCTCACGACCCCGGCGGAACCGGCCCGGAAGGCGGCAAAGCGGGCGCCGCGCGGCGAATTCATCGCCTATGATTGCGGTCATTTCGATGTCTATGTTCCCCCCGCCTTCGAACGAACCGTATCCGACCAGATCGATTTTCTGAAACGGCACGTGAGGGTCTGAACCGCCCTCGGCAGACGAGGGGCCTTAAAAAAATCTTGATGCATCCCGGCACGCCGTTACTCTGGCACCATGACATGTGAAGCATCCTACAACGATGACGCCCTGGTGCGGGACTACCGCGAGCGCTATGTCGTGGAACGGGAAACCGGCAGGTCCCGTGTTCTGTCATCGCGCGCCGCGGCCCGTTTCCAATCCATCATCTACCGGTATTACCGCCTCCACCGTCGCGATTTTCCCTGGCGGCGGACCGCTGACCATTACCATATCCTCGTGTCGGAGATCATGCTCCAGCAGACCCAGGTGGGAAGGGTGGCGGAGAAGTTTCCTGAGTTCATTAGGGAATTTCCCACCGTGGAGAAACTCGCCCGGGCGCCCCTGGCCAGGGTTCTCGCGTCCTGGCAGGGCCTCGGCTACAACCGGCGTGCCGCGAACCTGCACCGCCTCGCCGCCGCGGTGATGGCGGAGCACGGGGGGATCATTCCCGATGATCCGGATGTTCTTGCCCGCCTTCCCGGCATCGGCAGGGCCACGGCCGCCTCGATCGCCGCCTTCGCCTTCAACCGCCCCGTCGCCTTTATCGAGACCAACATCAGGGCGGTGTTCCTGCATTTCTTTTTTCCCGGGAGGGATGGGGTGGCGGACCGGGAGATCCTTCCCCTGGTGGAGGGCGCCCTGGACCGGTCATCTCCCCGGGAATGGTACTCGGCCCTCATGGATTACGGGACCATGCTGAAGAGGCGCCACCCGAACCCCTCCCGGGGGAGCGACCGCCACAGGAAGCAGCCCCCCTTCCAGGGTTCCCGGCGCCAGCTCCGGGGAGAACTGCTCAGGATTCTCCTTCGTAATCACGGCGTGACCCTGAAGGGCCTCGCGAAGGCCGCGGGAAAGCAGGAGGAAGAAGTGCGAGACGCCGTGGCGGGGCTTATCGACGAGGGGCTTGTGCGCAGGAAGGGAAGGAGGCTCTTCGTGTGATCGCCCTCCGTTCCGTTGCCGTCACTTGAAGTTCACGACGAGGACTTCATCGAAGCCCTCGCTTTTTTCCGGGAGCTCGATACGGTGGTGGAGGGCGTAGATAACCTCCTGCGGCACCGGGAGGCTGCCCTGGGCGTTGCGGGCGACACACTGGTCCAGGGGACGGTTCAGGAAGATGGCGCCGATGGTGCGCTTCATCTGCCGCGCCGTCTCTATGATGCTCCGCCGCGACTTCTTCGTCGCGAAAGTGTTGATCACCAGGACGTTCTTCTTGAAGTGGAGAAAGTGCTCCACGGTCTTCCGCTCGATATGCTTTACCAGTGAGTCGTTTTCCTCAGAGAATCGCTCAGGCGTCCAGTGCTCGCCGAAATTAGCCATCTCGTACATCGCCCGGCGGATTTCGGACCGGCTGACCCTGCTCCGCTCCTTGCCGAGGAAGTACTTCCGGGCGAATTCCATCTTCCCCGACCCGTAGATGCCGCAGAGAAGGACGATGTTCATCCCGTGCATTTTCGTCAGATCCATGGCGTTCTCCTTTAAGGGAGCGTAACCCGTGATCACTGATATGTCAATAAAAAAGAGAAAAGACCCGCTATGTGCGGGTGCGCGGCCTCCGTTCATTGCCGCTGGAAGGAATTTTCGGTATGGCAAGGCGGGGTATTATTTACAATAAAAAGGATTGACCCGCCCCGTGATAGGGCATTGAGATAGTGCATGGAGTGGGGCATTCCTGCTCACCCGGAGAAAACGGGGGTAAGGATGATTCAGGAGAGCCGCGTACGGCGTCTGAACGACGGTCCCGTCAGGACGGGGGAATATGTCCTGTACTGGATGCAGCAGTCCCAGCGCGCAGAGTATAATCACGCCCTGGAATACGCCGTTGACCGGGCGAACGAGCTCGGCCTTCCCCTGGTGGTGTTCTTCGGTATAACCGGGACATACCCCGGCGCTACCGCCCGCAAGAAACCCTAAAGGCCCGGGGGG
>CAZKPR010000169.1:5689-8557 GCA_964554685.1 uncultured Leptospirales bacterium
CGACCGCAATCTCACCTTCATGCTCGAGGGGCTCCGGGGGACGCGGGAGGCCCTTGCCCGCCGGGGGATCGGCTTCACGGCGCGCCTCGTGTCGCCGGAACGGGGCGCCGCGGAACTGGGTGCGCGCGCGGCCATGGCGGTGACGGACCGGGGCTATCTTCGCATTCAGAAAAAGTGGCGCGCCGAAGCGGCACGGCGGCTTCCCTGCCTTCTCGTCCAGGTGGAATCGGACGTCGTGGTCCCCGTGGAGAGCGCCTCGCCGAAGGAGGAGTACAGCGCCGGCACCTTCCGCCCGAAGGCCACGCGCCTCCTCCACGCCTACCTGGTTCCCCTGAGGAAACGGCGCCTGCGACGTCCCTCCGCCCTGGCGGCACCACCGGGGGAGGATATGGACGACATCCCCGGGATCGTGCGGAGGCTCCGCGCCGACCGGAGCGTGTCTCCCGTCGCCGCCCTGCGCGGAGGGACCGCCGAGGCGGGAAGGAAGCTTTCGCGCTTCATCAAAGAGAAGCTGGACCGATTTGATGAGCTCCGAAACGACCCCGGCGAGGAGTGCCTTTCGGGCATGGCACCCTACCTTCACTTCGGGCAGATATCCCCGCTCCGCGTTGCCCTGGCGGTCCTCGATTCCGGTTCGCCCGGAAGGGACCGCTACCTGGAGGAGCTCGTCGTGAGGCGGGAGCTGGCGATGAATTTTGTTTATTATAACGAAAGCTACGATTCCTACGAGAGCCTTCCCGCCTGGGCCCGCGGCACCCTGGCGAAGCACCGGCGGGACCGCCGCCCCCACCTGTACCGCGACAGTGAGCTCGAGTCGGGGGCCACCGGCGACCGCTACTGGAACGCGGCGCAGATGGAGATGGTGCGCACCGGGACGATGCACGGCTACATGCGGATGTACTGGGGGAAGAAGATCCTCGAGTGGAGCGCCGATCCCCGGGAGGCCCACGCCATGGCCCTCTCCCTCAATAACCGCTACAGCGTCGACGGCCGCGACCCGAACAGCTTCGCCGGCGTGGCCTGGTGCTTCGGCAAGCACGACCGCCCCTGGGCGGAGAGGGATATCTTCGGCACGGTCCGCTACATGAACGCCCGCGGCCTGGAGCGCAAGTTCGATATGGAGCGCTACTGCCGCCGGGTCGAAGGGGGGGGCGCACAGGAGACACGGGTCCCGTGAAAATGGAGGGATCCCCGCGAGGAGGGTATATGCCATGAAACTCATCTCCAGGCTCAGGTCACTCATGTTCGGGGAAGCGCAACGGGCCGAAACGTCGAAGTCGGCTGATGATGCGGGCCCTGAAGTGGTCGCCGACGCGAAAAAGGAAAAACCGGACGGAACGCCGTCCGCCGCGGAAGAAAAGGAAGGGGATCCCGAGAAAGAGGAGCGGGAAAAGGGGACCGGTCGCAAGAAAAATGAACGGTTATCGCTATGGGGGGAGGGCGTGGGCACTATGTTCAACCGGGTCGTGCTCCCCGAGGAGCGGAAGCTTCGAAATTATGTCAACCCCGCCTTCTGGAAAGAAAAACGCGAGGAATACCGCGCCCTGCGGGAAAAAGAAAAAACCGATCTCGATGTCTACCGCGTCCTCGCCGAGGGCGCCATGCCCACCATCGAATACTACGTGCTGATCGTTATATCCTGCGTGGTCGCCACGAGCGGGCTCCTCCAGGGATCCACGGCGGTGATCATCGGCGCCATGATCATCGCTCCCCTGATGACGCCGATACTCTCGTTTTCCATCGCCATACTCTGGGGGGACCTCCTGATCATCAGGCTTGCCCTCAAGTCGCTCTTCAACGGCGTGGTCCTCACCATCGCCCTCTCGGCGGCGATCGCCTATATTTTCTCCATGCCCGATTATTCCCCGGAGATCATGGCGCGGACGGTTCCTTCGGCCTTCGATATCATCGTGGCCCTGGCCTCCGGCGTCGTCGGGGCCTACGGCTACGCGAACAAAAAAATAAGCGCCACCCTGGTGGGTATCGCCATCGCCGTGGCGCTCATGCCGCCCCTCTGCGTGGTAGGCATCGGACTGGGAACAATGAACCTCGCGGTGGCGGGGGGCGCCGCGCTCCTCTTTGCCATCAACCTGGTGTCGATATCCCTTGCCGGCGCCGTGGTTTTCCTAGTCATGAAGATCCAACCCATAGAGTCGGACGATTCGGTGGTGCGGAAGCGGGCGCTTTCGCATATCGTATTTTCAATGGCAATACTCACGGTGATCGCCGTTCCCGTGGGCTTTTACATGCGGGAGGGGTACCTCGTGGCCCGGGCGAAAAAAATCGCCAGCGAGGTGATCCGCGAGAGGCTGCCGGAGGTGTCCGTCATGGAGATCCGCAGGGCTGAGGAGAACGGTCTGAGGCGGATGGTGATCACCGTTGCCGGCGACGAGGCCCCGGGGGGAGCGCGCGTCAAGGAGACCGCCGAGCTCATCGTCAAAAAGGCCCCGGCGACGGACAAGTTAAGCATCCGCTTCATCCAGAGCAGCCGGCTCATCTATTAAGCGGGGTTCAGTTTTCGATTATGTCGTAGACCAGGTCAAAGGTGACAAGTGAGGCCAGGAGGGCCTTCAGGGGCATCCCGCGGGTGACCGTTTTCATGTGGTCGTCGTTCACGTCCATGAACTCCCACTCCGATCCCTTCACCGCGATTGATCCGCGGTATTCCAGGGTGTCGATATGGTAGAGTTTGATCTCCATGGTGCTCTCCGGTTTGATGATTCGGGTCAACTATCCTGAATACCTCGCCGTGGAGTCAATGAAAATTTAGGGCCGTTCCCGTCTCCCCTCCGGTCCCCTGCCATGGTATCCCGGTATTTTACTTGACGCTGAATATTTATGATAATAATGTACGATCTGCCGCTAATT
>CAZKPR010000170.1:0-8547 GCA_964554685.1 uncultured Leptospirales bacterium
GGCCCTGATGGAACTACAGATCATTTACCTTGAAATTTTTAGAAAAAATCCTTCCCTGGGGAGGGATGTCATCTCGAGGCTTGACGCGTTTAAGCCGCTTTTCTATGAATTGATTGAAATGACGGGAAATCTTTTTGATAAAATCATGACGGACCAGATCGTGGAGCAGTATATCAACTTCCCCGAGGTTCCCAAGAAAACATCGGAACTCAGGGGGCAGATTCTTCTCCTGTATAAAAAACTGCACATTCTCGGCCGCCATGAACATTCGATACAAAGCGCTTTTGAGATGGCTGTTGATATCTTCCAGAAGACCGGGGAAAAAACATCGGAATCGTTTTCCACAATGCGACGAGGCCTCAGGGGGAATGTCTCCGTCGTGTTTCAAAAACTATACCCCCGGCTTCACCTTCTTTTCTGCCTTTACCAGTGGATGTATATTCCGGAATACGATCAATCAATTGATGCGATTCTGGGAGTATCCGAGGAAGAAAGGCCGGGGCACCGGCAGTTGGCCCGCTATTTCGACGAGGAAGCGTCCCCCGGGTCTGCCCAGGAGAAAACCGGGACGGAGGAGGAGAGTGGCGAGGTGGCTGACGGTGCCGGCGACCAGGCAGTACGAAAAGGCCTTGAACTTATGTCCACCATTGATTTCAGCAGGCTCAAAAAGGAGTGTGACAAGGCCAGGATTTTTGAAAATGTCGGGGACGGGGACAAGGTGTTTCTCACCTTTCTTCTGTTCAATGAATTCGATCGGGAATATTCCTTCATTCTCACGACAAACAAAATCAAATTCAGAACCGATTTCATCGCGAGGACCAAGATTGATTTTCGAACAAGGCTTAATGATCTTTACGACAGGATGAAAAAGAGCAGCGACGGACTCAGGGAATATTCGGAAGAGCTGGTGAATTATGAAAAGGCCCGGAGAGAAACACCTAAAATCAATTCCCAGTAAATTTAATTCACGAAACGGATCGAGACGTTTCATAAAAAGAAAACCGTAGCGGGAAGAAACGCGCTTGCCATGGTCCGCCAGTACATGGTTGAGGTTGCGCAGGAACTCAGATTGTTGCTCGAAGACATGGATGACAACCAGTTTTACATCGAGAATCCCCAGGAAGTACTGGTGTTTGATACCCTGATCGAGGGTGAAAAAAAGCTAAACGGGAAGAAGATATTCGAGGCCATATACCTTGTGTACTGCTACGCCCTCGCTTTTGCGTACCGCCTGGGCCAGGAAGGGGATCTTTCCGGTGATCTCGAGTTCAAAAAGGAGGAGCTTGACGAACTCAAGAAACGGACTGAAGAGCACGCGGCTTCGGTCCGCGAACAGGAAGAACAGGAGCGCCAGAAGTCGGTTCTTGAGGAGCTTGACGACATGATTTAATCAAGGGCGGAATATCACGCGCCCGGGCTTTTCTTCCTGACCAGAATTTCCTGCCGCCGCATTTCACGAATATTTTCCCTGGAATCGGTGAGGTTGCTATCACGAAAAGGGACCGATTTATGATTGGAACGGATCGCGGCGATTTCCGACGAGGATAATGAGCGAATGGCACACCCTTTTGATGCGAGTGTTCCTTCCCGCTTTCCTCCCACGGAGGGGCCTCTGCCGACGGTGAGACCAGCTTCAAGCATGGCGGTGCGCACATGCGGTGCGCTTGAGTAGGTGGTAAGTATGGCGCCGTTTTTCATGACCCGGTACATTTCCATGAAAAAATTGATCGTCCAGAGCTCGGGGTTTCGGGCCGGGGAAAAGGGATCGAAGAATATCGCATGGAAGGCGCCTTCAGAAAGCTGCCGGATGGTATTCCTCGCATCGTCGAACATGACGGTTATTGAAATGGTTCCGAGATCAGCATGACCGCGTTGATAGGCCCTGCAAATTTGCCGGTACACATCATCACGTTCGTCATTGAAAGCAATTGACTCAAGAAGCGGGGTAAACGACCGGTCCTTCTCCAGGGAGATGATGGAGATGTTTGCGAGGCTGTTTCTGCGCTGGAATTCCATGGCCAGCGCGAGGATATTGTATCCAAGACCGAAGCCGACATCGAGGACGGATAAATATTCTTCGGAGCGTTCCAGTACGCGGGAGGGGAAGAGGTGCTTGTGAAGGGCCTCTTCGTAGGCACCCGAACGAGAGTGCATCTGCTCTCCATATTCCCCGAGTAGTGCGGTTGATGACCCATCGCCGGTCGAGACGATTGAATGGAGAGGCTCATCCATCATGGAGCCACCGCACTGACGCAGGAGTCGGCCTTGTAATCGACAAAGGCGGTGCAGAGGTCTCCGGAACACCGGCGGAAGCGTATCACGCCGCTCCGAAGTATCTCGGGAATGGCGGACCGGCATGATGACGATTGTTCCTCATCTGGAAGATTCATCCGGGAATAAGAAGTAAGTATGAGAGATGCTCTGGCTCCCGCTGCGTCAAGAATTGCCTGGTTGATTGAACGGGGATTTGACGCAAGCGGTATTTCATCGGATGCAAAGATTTTCACGCAAACCCTGAGAGTCCCGAGGGAAAAGCCCTCCCACGCGTCTCGCCTTTCGAATGAAGCGGTGCAGGATGGGTAAACAAGGAACAGGAGAAACAACATTAATCCAAGGGATGCAAGGGAAATGGGATGTCGGAATATTGGCACGTTCACGGGTCTTCACTTTTGTGAGGTATCTCCCCGCCAGGCCATTTGTCATGACGGGTCATCATTGAGATAGGATATATAGTATTGAAATATTTTGCAACTTTTTCATGCATTCAGGGTCTTTTATTAATTACTTTTTTTTATACTTACATGGTATAACTGCATGAATTCTTCCTCCTGCCATTTACCGCGGGAAGTAGTGATAATAATGCATGCACGCTCACTTATTAGTGTGCGGTTATATGATAGTGCGGTCATTGCCACGACCCGGACACAAGTAATGCGACAATATCTTCAGGCGAAGAGGGGTATCATATGAAAAAAATTGTCTTTATCGAACCAAAACCTCCCGGGGGACATATTTTCAGCAAATTCGGTCTTCCGCGAATCGGGATATTTATTCTCGCGACGATGATGAGGGAAAGGGGATGGGACGCCGAGGTTGTAGTGGAGGAGATGCAGGGGATTGATTACGCCGCTCTTTCGCAGGCGGACATGGTGGGTATATCAACCATAACCCCTACTGCAGTGAATGCCTTTGCTATTGCCGACAGGATCAGGGAGATGGGAATCCCCGTCATTATGGGCGGGCCCCATGTGACGTTTTTGCCCGAAGAGGCCCTGGAACATGCAGATTTCGTCATAAGGGGCGAGGGTGAGATCCCGCTTATGAAGCTCATTGACGAATGGGAGGGGGGCAGGCGCTACCACGAGGTCCCCAATCTTTCGTATATACCAGAAAAAGCTACCGTCCATAATCCCATGAGGGAGTTTGAAAGAAATCTTGACCGCTTTCCCGCGGCGGACTTTTCCCTGATGAAAGGCGGGGAGAATCTCAAGGTGATACCCGTGCAGACATCCCGCGGATGCCCCTACGACTGCTCTTTCTGCTCGGTCACGGGTATGTTCGGAAAACCGTATCGATATCGATCGACCCCGCACATGCTTGATGAGCTTCGGCGCTATAAAGATTCAGGGAGGATGATATTTTTTTATGATGATCATTTCGCTGCGAACAGAAAAAGGGCAAAGGAACTGCTAAGGTCAATGATCGATGAAGGACTTGCATTCAAATGGTCAACTCAGGTACGGGCGGATATCGTCAAGGACCGGGAGTTGATGGAGTTGATGAAGCAAAGCGGATGCCATACCCTCTTCATCGGCTTTGAATCTTTCAATCCCGACAGCCTCAAGGAAATGAAGAAAAAGCAGACGGTGGAGGATATACTGCACGCGGTGAAGGTGATTCACTCGTACGGCATTCATATTCACGGGATGTTCGTGCATGGCTTCGACAGCGATACGATTGAATCTGTCGCAATGACCGTGAGCTATGCGAAAAAAATGCGCCTGACATCAGCTCAGTTTCTTCTCCTGACGCCATTTCCCGGCTCGGAATTTTATCATGCCGTCAATGAGAGAATACTGTTTCACGACTGGTCCCTCTACGATGCTCACCACGTGGTGTACTCGCCAAATAATTTCACACCGCAATCACTCCAGAAGGCGCAGGTATACAGCCATGAGAAATTTTATTCCTTTCCCGAACTTGTGAAGAAGCTCCTGGGGAGAAGATGGATCGCATCAGGCATAGGGATATATGCGCGCATTATCAACCGGCGGTGGAAAAAGGATAACAAAGAATACATGCGGATGATCAGGGGATATCAGGGGGGGCAATCTATCATGGAAGGGAAAGTAATCGCCTGATAGGGCATGGCGCCTCATGGGTGGCGCCGGGCCATTCCTGGCACCGTGACTACATGCGAGGGGATGTCGCGTCATGCCCAAAAAACTTATACTTCGTGGAAGGGTCCAGGGGGTGTTCTGCAGGGCGTACTGCGCTCATTACGCCAAAAAACGCAAACTTACAGGAACGGCCTCCAACCTTCCCGATGGAACGGTCAGGGTGATTCTCGATACCGACGACGGGGAGCTGCTTGAGTGGTATGTCTCCGACCTGCGCAATAATCCGGAAGGCTTCGGCTTTTATGGGAGAATAGACTCCGTCGACGTGGAGGAATATCGTGGCCCACTGTCCGGGGAGTATCGATTCTAGGGCTTTCGTTTCTTCATGAACTGGCGTGTCCGTTCGGTGAGCCACGGCGCGACGATTCGCGCTGCCGTCCTGCTGCCTTGGAGGTTCCAGTGATGATCATTCATCTGGTTGAAGGATTTTCCGTCCAAGCGACGTTGCTCTTCGAAGAACCCAAGAAGGTCAAGGAAAGGGATGCCCATCCGACTCAATTCTTCCTCGGTTAAACGATTGAGGGTGCGGAAATCATACTCCTCCTCGCTGGTTCCCTTTCTCCGTATGACTTCATGACGGCAAGTCGGGTAGAGCTGGATATCAGCAGGGCATGCCACGACGGTCAGGGCAATACCTTTGGCATCACAGATCGTTTGCATCTTTTTGATTATTGCGCAAGTACCCGCGAAGCTCTTTATAAAACCTCTGTTACGCCTGTGAAAAATGTCAAGCTGGGTGTCCACGAGAAAATTAATATATGCATCACGATCCCTGATGACGGCCTGGTCATGGTAAATCCCCGAAGCAAAAATTCTCCCCCCGGGTTCAAAATGCCGGTAGAAGATCTCTCGAAGCAAGGAAAAGGCCGCTGAATATGAGAGGATGTTCCTCCTTGCATCTCCGCGGTTAAAATCATCTCCCAGAAAAAGGGTAATGAGCACCATGTCGGGGTCAAGTCGAAGTCCGTCGTTAATGAGTATGGAGAGGTAGTCCACGGGTGCGGCAGAGGGGACGCCGAGATTGTAAATCTCGAAACCGGGGATGTGTCGGCGAATCAGATTCCCGAGAAGGGCGATATACGTGTCGGGATACGGAACGGCGCCGTATGTTTGTGAATCGCCGATTGCGATGGCGCGAAAGGTTCCCGGTGTTTGTGCCATGATGAATTCTTTATCCTTGAAGCCGCGGCTATTGAGACTGAATCCATTCAGTTCCATGGAGTGAGGTCTGCCCCGATAGGCAAGGTATGTTGCATCGGGCATTACGGCCCATGATGGCGTGATTCGTTCACGCACGCGGATGGATATCTCCAGCCCGGTGAAGGTTATGAAAATGACAGCGAGGGCAATGGCGGCGGTTTTTTTCAATAGCGGCTGCTCATTCGGGCCGCGCCTTCTCGGTTGCCTTGCGGATGAGTTCCACCAGCGAGGTGAGTTTCTCGGCAGGCGGTGTGAATATCGTCCCGAGTTCTGATTCGTCATAATGAGCGGTGAGGAATGCCGCTACATCGAAGCGTTCATGCCAGCAATCGGCAAGCCTGCGGCAGGGAAGGTTATTGCTGAGGAGTCGGCAATATTTGAAAGGGACATAGTGTCCCAGCATCCTGCAATATCCGGTTTCATTATCATATTGATCTTTCATGGGCAGAAACCACCGCACTATTAAGATCCGGGGCGGGGTTGGAGATTGTGGGATCTCTTTCCCCGCCCCGGAAGTTCTACCACTTTCCTGTTTTTGCCAGGGAGGGCTTTGGAAGGTCCTTCAACTCGGCGAGGGCCGCGTCAACTTCTTCCTGATGAAGCTCATGATCCCTGAGCTTGTCATGAAGGAAAAGGTCGTACCCATAGAGGTCCATGAGTCCGTGGCCGCTCAGGTTGAAGACGATGACCCTTTCTTTCCCCTCTTCTTTCGCCTGAAGGGCCTTGCGGATAGTTGCCGCGATCGCGTGGCTCGTTTCAGGCGCCACGATGATGCCCTCGGTCTTGGCAAAGAGCATCGCCGCATTGTAGCACTCGAGCTGCGCGATTGCCATTGGAGAAAACAGTCCCTCGACCACACACTGGGAAACGAGGGGCGCCATCCCGTGATACCGCAGCCCGCCGGCGTGGATCGACGCCGGAACAAAGCTATGCCCCAGCGAGTACATGGGAAGAAGGGGCGTCATTTTCGCGATATCGCCATGGTCATAGATAAAGGGGCCCTTAGTAAGGGTGGGGCAGGACGTCGGTTCCACGGGTATGATCTCGATATTGGCCCCGTTTATTTTATCGGAAGTAAAGGGGAAGGCGAGTCCCGCGAAATTGCTGCCTCCACCGGCACAACCGATGACGGTGTCGACTTTTTTCTCACCGAAAAGCTCGAGCTGTTTTTTTGTTTCAAGACCGATGATGGTCTGGTGAAGAAGGACGTGATTCAGGACGCTGCCGAGGGAATACCTGGTTTGGCCGGTTTCATCGGTAACCGCCTCTTCGATCGCCTCACTGATCGCTATCCCGAGACTCCCGGGGGTGTCAGGATGCACCTCGAGGACGGCTCTGCCGGCGTTGGTTTCCGTGCTGGGGCTCGGGATACATGTGCCGCCCCAGGTCTGCATCATCGTTTTCCGCATCGGTTTTTGCTCGAAGCTGATACGCACCATGTAGACCTTGCATTCCAGGCCAAGGATGGAGCAGGCAAAAGAGAGGGCGCTGCCCCACTGCCCGGCCCCGGTTTCGGTGGTGAGCTTCTTGATGCCGAATTCCTTGTTGTACCATGCCTGGGCGACGGCGGTGTTCGGTTTGTGGCTTCCGGCCGGGGACACGCTTTCATTCTTGTAATAGATTTTGGCGGGGGTCCCAAGGGCCTTTTCGAGAAAGTGCGCCCGATGGAGCGGGGTTGGTCTCCAGCGGAAAAGGATATCAAGCACCCCCTCGGGGATGTCGATCCAGCGCTCCTGGCTCACTTCCTGCTCGATAAGGTTCATAGGGAATACCGGCGCCAGCATGTCGGGGGTGACCGGTTTTCCGTCGGGCCCCAGGGGGGGCTGCATGGGCGTGGGCAGGTCGGCCGCGATATTATACCACTTGCGCGGCATCTCCTTTTCGGAAAGAAACACTTTAGTAGTCTGCATAGTACACTCCTTGTAGGTTGGATTGACGTAGTGCAGAGGGCATCAGCCCTCCTGCCGATCAGCCTGAGATCTCCCGGTGCTTTTCGATCATGGCCCTGAAGGGAGAACGCTGTTTTTTCAACTCCTTTGAACCCCGGGTGATCTTACAGAGGCTCACACCAAGCTTTTCGGCGATTTTTCGCTGGCTCATGCCGTCGTAGAGAAGTTTTACAAGCTCCCACCGGGAGGAAATCTCTTCGATCTCGTTCTTGGTGAGGATGCTCCTCAAAAAGGATTCGATGTGATCGCCGTCACCTGTTTCGGCAAGAACCCGCGCGATTTCTCTCAGTGTTTTCATCCGCTCCGGCCATCAGTTTCTGCAAATAGAAACGATTCTATAAATAGAAACATAAATTTCTGCTCTTCCCGGTGTCAATGAATTTTTTCGTGAACGGTCTTTTTTTATTCGTCCAGGAGGGGAACCGGCCTGGGACTTTTCATCCGGATTGCGGTCACGGTCCCGAAACTGCGATACAGGCTGGAGGAATTCATCTGTAAAAATGGGAAATAATGGCTTCTCTTTGCGCGGGGAATAAACGAAACAACATCATTGGAAAAATGGGAATTAAAACGCCGCTTCGAATGGCCATGGGCAACCCTGACGGCAGCCATTCGCCTGATGTCCCCGTCGAACCGGGGACTGATATGAAAAAGCTCATGGAATATAACCCCGAGTTTTTCTTCCCATGGAAGATCGAAGAACCGTGGCATGTAGAAGTACAGGACATAAAGACAGTTCTTTCCCCGGTGTGAAATTTCCGGAATGGCATAGGTCCTGCCGCGATGGACCGTTCGTGATGAGCCGTTTTCAAACCTGAGGGGCACCAGCTTGCCATAAAGCCCACCCCTGCTGCCCCTGCGGTTTGATCCGACGCACACGAGGACTCGATCCACATCAATGTGGTCCAGCGAGGGAGTATTCCGTACGATCTCGTGGATGATTGACGCGAGGGTAGAGGAAAGGTCTATGCGGTCTGGCGGGTTTGTTGATTTTTTCG
>CAZKPR010000171.1:0-8163 GCA_964554685.1 uncultured Leptospirales bacterium
TATCGTGATTTAAAACACACACATTCATTGGGGAGGTCTTGGAGCCATGAAAAAACTATTGGTTTGCTTCGGCGTACTGCTGGCTTTGTTCTGCGCGCGGTCTTCGCCGGTCCACGCCTTCGGTCTCGGGCTCTTCGGCAATTTCGACGGCGGAAAAATGATATGGGACGGGAAGGGCGCGAATTTCATGAATTACGGCGGCGGTTTCGTGATGGACACGAACCTCGCGAGCGATCAGCTCTTCAACTACCGCCTGGAGCTCTCGTTCAGCAACCTGCGCACACCCTATGACGCGGAGGAGGTTGACATCGTTTCGACCCTCCTCATGACGAATCTGCTGGGCACGCCCTATATCGTGAGGACCCCCGTCACGAAGTACGAAAATTCCTTTCTCATGACGACGGTCCACTATTTCGGCTTCGGCGTCGTCAGGACAAAGACCGTCCGCTTCTGGCTCGGGCCGCAGATCACCTTCGGCGGAATGCTGACGAACCTGACGGGGTTGTACGCCGGCCTCGGCTTCGCCATGGGCCTGAACATCAACATCGGCGATGTCTTCACCCTTTCCTTCACCGGCTCGGGCAGGTTCCTCGGCGCCGGCAGGTTCTACACCTACAACGGGCTCACCTACACTTCCGGCGGCTACGGGGGGGACGGCATGGCAACCGTTGCCTTTATTTTCCGGATTCCCGGGGACAGGTACGCGGCGAAATAACCGATGCCTTCACCGATGTGAAGCGCCGCACCTGCGACGCCGCGGCATACCCGCGGCGCTTTTTTTTTGTCGAGCCGGGGTGCGCGCCGCGCGGACACACTTGTCCCGCATTTTCCGGCGAACATAATCCGCGATCTTCGCGTGTCGACGGTTTCGCCTCCGTTCCGCTGGCATTGGGAATCATGCCGGTGGCGGCCCCGTGCGCTTCCGGCATGCGCGTGGTTAATGTAAAATGTTCTTGATGCATGGCTCTCTGAGTGGTACCGTTGTTCTAGTGGAAAAAATGGAGGTTGATCATGAAGAGGTTGATGGTTCTCACGATTGTTTTCATTTCAGGCGTAATCATCGCATCGGCCCAGGCGGCGCCACAGGGGTACAGCGCCGGGAAGAAGGAGCGGTGCGCCAAGGGGAACTGCGCCGACGGAAAGGGCACCTACGAATGGGAAAATGGCGACCGGTATTCGGGCCAGTGGGAAAGCGGCAGGCCCCACGGCAAGGGAACGATGAACTACAAGTCGGGGGGCGTATACAAAGGGGAGTGGGAGAAGGGCCTTCGCCACGGGGAAGGCGAGTTCAAGGGCGCCAACGGGCTGAAGTTCGAGGGCAGGTACGATAATGACGGACCGGCCGAGGGAACGCTCAAATACTCCGACGGCAGCACCTTCACCGGCACCTTCAGGAACACCAAGCCGCTGAAGGGAATATTCAAGCTCAAGAGCGGGCCCGTGTACGAGGGCGAGTTCCTGAACGGCGAGTTCCATGGCGAGGGTGTGCTGACCGACAAGAATGGGACCTACCGCGGCCAGTGGAAGAAAAATAAATCAGACGGACAGGGCACCTGGGAAGGCAGGGACGGAACGCGCTACGAGGGCCAGTGGAAAAACGGCGTGCGGCACGGCAGGGGTATATTGACGGGCCCAAACGGCAACAGCTACGAAGGAACTTTTGTCAACGGGTTACGCCAGGGAAAGATGAAATGCACCATGCCCGACGGCAGGACGCTGGAGGTGGGTTTCGTGAACGACAAGCCCCACGGGAAGGGCGTCATGCATTTCCCCGACGGGAGAAAATCGCTGCCCAATTACAAGCACGGGAATCTCGACGGCAATATCAATATCTATGACAGCTCCGGGAAGCTGATCAAGGTCGAGATGTGGGAAAACGGAAAGATGCTGGGGACAGCCCAGCTGAGGTAGCGGCTTCGGCACGGCCGACGGGAGGCTCCGCGCCCCCCGTCGGGACCGCCCCGGGCATCCTGCGAAATAACCGGTGCCTTCACCGACGTGAAGGGCCGCACCTGCGACGCCGCGGCACACCCGCGGCGCCAATTTTTTCGAGCCGGGGGATGCACCCCGGGGGGTCGCTCCCGCGCACTTTCCATCAGAAATGACCCGTGATCTCCGCTAATCGCCAGTCCCATGGCTCAAGGCGGCACTCCTCCGGGGTGGCCCCGGGCCTCCGGCAGGACCGGGTACCCAGATTCACGCAGCCGCGCAGGCTCCCATCAACTCGGGATTCCATTACATGCCGAGGTATCGCGGTCATCGCGGGGAACGACCTCGATGCTGCAGGCCCGGGGCATGATGAGGCCGGTGACAGTGTAAACATTGTTCAGAAAAATATTCCGGGGTTATACCCGCATTGAATCGGATATAATTTGATTGCAATGGGAGTTTTGTGTATTTTGAAATAAATATATCTGCAGTAAGGAGGGATGATGATGGTATCGAAAAAAACCACTAACGCAGCAGCAACATCCAGGGCACCTGTGGCGAAGAACAAAAAAATGAAAGCTGAAGCAACATTCGAGGTATCGGGATTCCAGGACACCATCAGGGAGCAGGCGTATTACAATTACCTGAAGAGGACGCATGCCGGCATGCCCGGGGATGAGATCGGCGACTGGCTGGAAGCGGAAAAATTCCTCGCCGCGAAAGGGACCGCCCACTGAGCCGATGAAGCGGATTTTCCGTTAGTCCCATGGTTTCCTGATCCGGCCTTTTTACCCGGGACTCACTGACCCGGCATACCTGCCAACCTGTCTTTCCCGGTAATTTTCCCTGTCCGGGACAATTTTATATGATCCTTCCGGCAGTTTTTACTTGCCACGCTCCTTCAGGTGTGCCACTATGAGTGCCGACACCATCATGTCACATGGACCGTTGCCCCGTGTGTCGGAAGCGCGGGGACGCGGGAATGTCGAACCAGTTGCAGGGAACATCCAGTATCCCGACAGTGCCATATGCAATGCTGCGGGAACCGTAATCACCTTCGCGAGGTGCGCCATGGAGACCCTGAATCACAACCCGGAACTCTGCGCCGCGTGTCCCACGGTGGACTGCCTGATGAAGTGCCAGTACATCGACCTGGAGCTCGGCGCGGCGCGCGAGGAGTGCCTGAAGATCGGCAGGGGAGAGGAATCGCGGGTGCTCCGCGAGTGCGTGACCTGCTACGCCTGCGAGGAGTACTGCCCGCGGGGCAACCACCCCTTCTACCGCATCGTCGATCTCCAGGAAAAACTCGACATCCTGCCCGCGCCTCGGCCCCTGGCCGAATCCCAGGTGCGTATGATGGCGCCCAGGGGAAAGATATCGAAACAGGCCGTCTCGGCGCCCCTGGTTGATCTCTGCGCCTTTTCCATGCTGAAGGGGGGGATTCGGGGGAGCCTTTTCCAGGGCGCAACCGTCATCGACGGCATGGACATCTTCTGCAACCTGATGTTCCTCCACTTCGCCCGGAGCTCGGTGATACGCCAGCGGCTGCCCCGCATCATGGAGGAGATGACGGCCTGTTATCTCGATGATGTTCCCGGCAGGGAGGTCATCTGCTACCATGACGAGTGCTACGGCACCTTCACCTCCTGGGCCCCGGCCTACGGCATCGAGGTCCCCTTCGCGCCGGTGCACCTTTTCAAGTACCTGCACGGCCGCCTCCTGGAGCTGAAAGATCGAATCAGGCCCCTGGGCCTCACCGTCGCCTACCAGCGGCCCTGCTCCGCGCGGCTCATCCCGGAGATGGAGCGCTACGTGGACGATATCTTCAACCTCATCGGCGTCACCAGGGTCGCGCGCCGGTACGACCGCGAGACGGCCCTCTGCTGCGGTGGGGTGATGGAGGCGCAGCAGCGCTTCGAGCTGGCTGAGGAGAACCAGGAGCGGAACGTCGCGGACATGAAGGAGAGCGGGGCCACGCACTGCGTGTTCAACTGCCCCTTCTGCTTCTTCACCCTCATGGGAAAAACAATGGGACGGGGGATCACGCCCATCCTCATGGTGGACCTCTGCCACCTGGCCCTGGGCGAGTAGGGGAGGTGCGGCATGAAGGCCATACTGAAAGAGCTGGCCGGTATTGTCGGTGAGAGATACGTCTCGGCCGCGCCCGAGGAGAAGTACATCAACTCCCGCGACCAGGGCCTCCAGGAGCCCCATGACCCAGACTGCGTGGTGCTCCCCGGCTCCGCGGAAGAGGTGCAGGCCGTCATCGGGCTGGCCAACCGGGAGGGGATTCCCGTGGTGCCCATGGGGGGCGGCCTGGTGCTCTCGGGCCTCACCATCCCCCTGAGGGGCGGCATCGTCCTCGACATGAAGCGGATGAACCGCGTCATCGAGGTGAACGCCATGAGCCGGTACGCCGTGGTCGAGGGGGGCGCGTCCCAGGGGATGCTGAAGGCCTATCTCGAGAAGCACCACCCTGACCTGAAGCACTCCCTTCCCGACGCGCCGCCCGCCGCCACCATCGCGGGGAACGTCGCCATCCATGGATCGGGCCACCTCTCCCAGAGCGAGGGGGGGTTCCACTCGGAGATGGTGACCGGCCTTGAGGTGGTCCTTCCCACCGGGGAGATGGTGAGACTCGGGTCCTGCTCCACGGTGCCGGGATGGTTCTCCCGCGCGCCGCTCCCCGACCTGGCCGGCCTCTTCCTGGGATGGAACGGCACCACGGGCGTCATCACGAAGCTGGGCATCAAGCTCTTCCCGAAGCCGAAGATGGAGGACATACTGATCTACATGACGGGAAGCGTGGACATACTCCCGGACCTCATCTACCGCGTCACCGGCACGGAGATGGCCGAGGACCTGGTTGCCGCCATCTCCCCCAAGCCCGACTGGCTCCGTGGCTTTCCCATCCTTCTCGTTACCGTTACGGCGAACTCGAAGGAGGAGATGGGCATGAAGGTGCGCATCATCCGCGAGTCGCTCCGGGACTATTTCAGGACCAAGGAATCGGGCTTCATGCCCGTGCCCCCCTACATGAAGGGACAGTTCCTGGGCGCGCCCCTGAAGGACCTGTCGCGCTTCGCCGACGTGATGAAGGGCGGGGGCTTCGAGTACGTGGGGAGCATCATGCCCGTGGAGAAGCTCCCCGACGCCTGCAGCCAGGGGCTTGCCATAGCGGAGAGGCACCGGGTCGCCTGCTCCATGGGGGCCCGGGTCATCGGGCGCGGGCACTGCATGATGTTCTTCAACGCCTACGCCTTCAATCGCGCGGACGAGGACAACATGCGCCGCTCCGCCCTGGCCCTGGAGGAGACGAACCGGAGCGCCCTGGAGCTGGGCGGCATACCCTGGAAGACCGAGGTGCCGGGCCAGCGGGATATTTTGAAGCGGATGGATCCCGGGACCATCGAGCTGATGAAGAGGATCAAATCCCTGCTGGATCCCCGGGGCATCATGAATCCCGGAAACTGGGAGGCGCCCTAGATGGACTACCAGGAACTGCTTCACCGCTGCTTCCGCTGCGGCTGGTGCAAACTGCCGCTCAACTACGCGGACTTCAACTGCCCCACCTACATGATGAAGCGCTTCGAGACCTACTCCCCGGGAGGGCGGCTCTGGCTCATCAGGGCCTGGCTCATGGGCGATCTCGAGATGACGGCGCGTCTCAGGGACAACATATTCGCCTGCGCCACCTGCAGGAACTGCGTGGAGGCCTGCGCCCTGCCCGGGATCAAGGACCATCTCGTGGACATCGTCATCGCGGCACGGCACGAGATCGTGCAGACCGGGAAGCTCCCGGGCGGGGTGCGCGATTTCCTGGTGAACGTCTACGAGAAGGGAAACGCCTACGGGAGGACGCAGTCGGAGAGGGCGCGATGGACGCGGGACATGGAAGTGCCCGCCTACGACGGCCAGGAGTTTCTCTTCTTCATCGGCGACGCCGGATCCTTCGACGAGTCGGGAATGGAAATGGCGCGCGACACGGCGAAGCTTCTTTCCCTGGCGGGGGTCTCCTTCGGGGTGCTGGGGGAGGAGGAGATCTCCGACGGGAATGACGTCTACGCCCTGGGCGAGAAGGACCTCTATCTCCACCTGGCGGAGCGGCACAGGGAGGTCTTCGCGAAGCGGGGCGTGAAGAAGCTCGTCACCCTGTCGCCCCACGCCTACAACGCGTTTAAAAACTACTACCCCGCCTCGGGCGCCGGCGTGGAGGTGTTTCACTTCACCCATCTCCTGGCGTCCAGGGCGGGAGCCATGCCCGGCGGCGCCATGGAGGCGCGGGTAGCCTTCCACGATCCCTGCTATCTCGGGCGGTGGAACGGTGATTACGAGACGTGCCGCGGCATCCTGGGCGCGGTGAAGGGCGTGGAGCTCGCGGAGATGGAGAGGAACCGCGCCAGCGCCCTCTGCTGCGGCGGGGGCGGGGGCAACTTCTTCACCGACATGCTCGGCTCCGGCGCGGAAAGCCCCTCGCGGCGGCGGGTACGCGAGGCCGTCGATTCCGGCGCCGAGATCCTGGCCGTGGCCTGCCCCGTGTGCAAAAAGATGCTCGAGGACGCGGTGAAGGACGAGTCCCTGGAGGATTCCCTGCGGGTTATGGACATGGCGGGCCTGCTCCTCCGCGCGGCCGGGAAGTAAATCGCGGATATTTTCATTGATGTATGGTTTGCGTGCCGCTATGCTGTCCGTCTGTTGAAGAATGCATCATGAACAAGCGAATGGAGATGAGACTATGCGAACCGTGATACGCGCCGCGTGCTTCCTGGCCATGGCGCTGTCGCTGCATGGCTGCGCATCGCCCAGTGACGTGACCATCAAAATTGCCGACGCGCCCGTGGAGGTACGGCAGGGCCAGAGGTTCAGCTTCACCTGCACGGTAACGAATACGGCCGAGAAGGATCAGGAGCTGGTGAGCCTGGACGTGGCGGACGAATATCTCGAGGGTATTGTCGTCGTCGGCACGGACCCCGCTTTTAAAGAGGCCACGCATATCCCCCTGGACAACACGATGAGCTACGGCTACAACATTCCACTGGTCCGGGGAAAGCCGGTGAACGTCGTGTTTGATTGTTACGCGGCAAAGCCCGGCGACTACAGCGGCGAGGTCGACTTCTGCATCAACAATGATTCCTCGTTTCTTTCCTACCCGATCCGGACCATCGTGAAGTAGGAGACGGTGGAGAGAACTGGAATGCCCTCGTGAGTCATGTCATTTTTTGATGATAATAAAGTCGGGTCCATGGATCCCTTTACGCGCGATTTCTATACTTCTCCCGCAATTCATCCTTTCGATCTTTAAGGATAGTTGCTTTTTCCGGATTTGAGAGCACGGCCATGGCCGCTATTGAACAGATAAGATAATAAATAACAATACCGGCGATAAAGGGCAGGGGCCGCTCTTCTGACAGCCATGTCATGGCCTTCTTTTGAAATATCAGCATGTAGAGTGCAAGGGAGATGGTTACGGCAGCATACACCGCCCCGAAAACCCTCTTCAGAGTTTTTCTATAGGTACACAGGATCGTAAGACCGGACGCGCCCATTACAAAGACGGAAAGATAACCCGAACCGAAGGCAAAATCGAAAAGAAACCTCCCTTTCGATTCGGGGACATCCCCCATGCCCACCATGGTGCCCAGGGCCCAGAAGACAAGAGTGGTAAACATGAGGCCCTGGAAAACGGCGGTGTAGGTGAAGCCGGTTCCAAGGGCTTCTCCCATTGTTTTCAGGAAGGGATTATCCCTTTTGGTAAGCCAGCTGATAAGAAATAACACACCTGCAACGAATGCGCCTATGGGAAGTATGATAAGGATGGCGATTTCTTTCATCCATTCAAAAGTCTGGTTCATCATGACCGTGGCGAAATAACCGGTCACAGAAATTGAGGAAAAGATCACAAGGTACCTCAGCATTGAAAGCCTCCCGCATGGTTTTCTGATTGTTCAATGTTCCAATAGTTGAGTCAACACAAAACGGTATAGTTGCTCAACAGAACAGTAAAAATTCGGGTCCCCGTAGTGCGGATTGTGCTTGTCACTCTTCTCCCGGTGTGCTATTCTTACTGACTATAACGCTCATCGTGTCCCTGGCGAAAGGCTAAATTTATTTTTTTTCAAAAAAAGTGGAGAACCGCTATGACCGTCCTTGTAATAATAAACATGTGAATTGCAAAAAAAAGCGTATGCGGCCCGGCCGAAAAAATTAAAAAAATTATTCCCAAAAAAAAAAAAA
>CAZKPR010000172.1:0-8157 GCA_964554685.1 uncultured Leptospirales bacterium
GATCCCGACAAGGGGATAACGATCGATCATTCAATTTTCCGCCGCGAGGGAAAATGGAAGGCCGTGGCCCGCGCGGTGAAAGACAATAGCACGAACAGTATCGGTTTTTGAGGGCTTCAACCATGAAGGGGGAATGAGGGCGTCCATACCTGCGCAAAAAAATGGCGTCGCAGGGGAGGCACGGCCGTGCGGGCCCCGTCATGATACATCACTGCAAGGGGGATCGTGAAATGAAAGGTTTCGCTAGAAAAGGAAAGACCCTGCTGCTTGGAATTCCGGCTGCCTTCGCGCTCATTGCAATGCTCTTGGCGCCTTCAATGGCGACGGCCGACGAGAACCTCTACCGCCGGCTGTCCCAGGCCGCCCGGGGCGCCGGCGACGCGACGCTCCTCACGAAGCTGAACAACGCGGCCCGCGCCGCGGACTGGGACAGGTCCGTGGAATCCGAATTCGAGGGCAATCTCCGCTACCTGAAGCCCGACGCGAAGACCGGCGTCGAGGGACTCTACATGGTGCGCAACATCACCGGGGAGCTCCATGTCCTCGCGGTGCCGGAGACCGGGAAGGCGGACCCGATTTACGACAATATCGAAGGGCTCATGGAAAGCAAGCTGATCTTCAAGGTCGGGATCGTGAAAGGAGCGGTCGACGGCGTCGAATATTCCTTCGCGCGCTTCACCGAGCGGCCGAAACAGCTCCTCCTGGACAGGATATTCAAGATATCGATCGTCCTGATGCTCTTTTTCGTCATGGTGGGGATGGGCCTCACCCTGACGATGAACGATTTCAAGCTCGTGGTGCAGAAGCCCATGGGCATGATCACCGGCGCCGTACTCCAGTGGGCCGTGATGCCCCTCGTGGCGGTGGGGCTGGGACGGCTTCTCGGGTTCTACGAGGCCTATCCCTTCATCTTCGTGGGCATGGTCCTCATCACCGCGAGCCCCGGGGGGGTCACCTCGAACCTGATGACCTACTACGCGAAGGGGGATCTGGCACTTTCCATATCGCTCACCTCCTTCTCGACGGTCCTCTCCCTGGTGTTCACGCCGCTGCTTCTCTCGCTCTACTGCGCGAACGTGCCCGAGGTGACGATACCGGTGAAGCTGGTGGTACAGACCATCATCATCCTGGTGATCGTCCCCCTGGCGATAGGCATGACCGTGCGGAGCCGCTGGGCCGCCTTCGCGAAGAAGGCGACACCCTTCTTTTCCATCCTGGGAGTCCTGGCCCTTCTCTTCCTCATCGGGGCCGGCCTTCTCGGCAACTACGAGATGTTCGGCGATACCGAGCGCTACGGATTCACCTTCTACTCGATGGTGTTCGCCCTCACCCTTGGGGGAATGATAATCGGGGCCGTGGTGCCGAAGCTCCTGCGTATCGGCAACTACCAGGTCCGCGCGATTTCCCTGGAAACGGGGCTGAGGAACGCCTCCCTGGCCATGGCCATCGCCCTCCTCATCCAGGACTACATGGGCGACTTCCACAGCTCCATGTTCTTCACGTCCGCCCTCTTCGGGCTCTGGATGTACGTGGCGGGGTTCCTGTCGATCGCCGCGTACAAGCGGCTCCTCCCGGTGCCGCCGCAGCCCGAGATCGACATCAAGGCGGAGGAAGGGGAGTATTAAAGCGGGAATGCATACCCCCGCCGCCGGAGAGGCGGCGGGGGGGGCTTTTTACGTCGCCCCACAATAGCGGAAGCCACCTAACGGTGGCCTCCTAGGGAACTGTTTCCATCGATGTTCCTTTTGTAGATTTTTTCCAGCTTGTATCACTCCGCGCTTTTATCAAGCTTAAGACCGCGCGCCCCGAGAGAAAGGAACACGCCGTGTCTTACCGTGACAGGCTGAATTCATCTATTTATACAATAGCTACTCCCGGTGAATAAATCAATTAATTTCCTGGGGCGGAAAGAAAAAAATTATGACGCATTAATCAGGCCAGAAAATTAAAGCGACATAATTTTTTTAAGGCAACGGGAAATTTTTTCAATCAACGGGGCCCCGTCCACGGTCCTCCCGGGCCGGGCCTTTTTTCTTGGTAAATGCTTTAACCGCGACCGCGCGGAATGGGATGCCGGCGTCATCGGGCGGAACCATGTCCCAGGAGTCGTGCTCCTGGCCGGTCATCGAAAGGAAGCCCTCGTAATCGAGGCACCGGCAGTAGGTCACGGTGAGGGTGTCGTTCCGTATCGCCACGTCGGTGAACCCCCAGGAGAGCTCGCCGTAGAGATGCGCGGAGCCGAAGGGGGGATCGGCCGGGGCGTAGCCGTCCCCCGCGGGATCGTTGCGCCATCCCCCCCAGCGACGGCGCGGGCGGTCCATGATGTAGGAATCGAGGTGGGACCCGCCGGTGCCGACCACCAGGAAGATCGTGCCCCCGTCATCCGCCCCGGGTTCGACGTGGAAGGCGTCGAAGTTGTGATCATGCCCCGAGATCACCAGGTCAACCCCGTGGCGCCGGAAGAGGGCGAGGTACTGCGCCCCCAGGAGTTCGTTGCTCCCGTAATCGCCCGTCGAGAGGATCGGATTATGAATGATGACGACGGTCCACCGCTTCCGGACCTTCCGGGCGAGTTCCCTCTCCACCCAGCGATACTGGTCCTTCCCCGTGGTGAGGACCGGGCCGTCCCGGGTCCTCCCCGGCCCGTCATAGGGATGGAGGCATATGACGCGAAGGTCCCCGATGTCGAGGGAGCAGTAGTCTGGCTGGGGGAAGAAGTAGCCGTAATTGCCCCCCCGGTCCCCCAGGTAATCGTGGTTCCCCGGCGCGGTGAGAAGGGGGATGCCCCCTCCGTCGAAGGAGGAAAAGTGGACTCCCCAGGCCTCCAGGTCGTCACCGGTCCGCACGATGTCCCCGGCGTGGATCATGAACGCGGGCCACGAGCCGAGCCCCCTGTACCAGTCCGTTGCGGCGCGCATCACGTTGCCGTAATAGGAGCGGGAGCCGCCGCCGCGCCTCGTGTTGCCGGTGTCGGCCACGCAGAGAAAGCGGAGGGACTCCCCGGGGCCTTCCGCCGGGGGGGCGACGAAGGAGCGGATCTCGTCATCAAGGGCCGGCACCTGGTAGTAGTAGGGCCGCGAGGGCGCCAGGCCTGCGAGATGGAATTCCCGCCGCCTTCCGTCTCCGGAACTTTCGGGAAGGGGAGTCATGCGCGACGGGTAGGGCGCGGTGCCGTAACGGATCTCAGCCGGCCCCCCCGAGGGGAACGGGTCGAAATAGGATATGATGACGCCCCCGGAAGCCTCTGCCCTGCGGTCATGGAAAGGGCCGAAGGTGAGGAGGGGCCCGGCAGTGGTCAAGAGGCCACCCGGCGCGGAGGGAGCCGCGGGGCGGCTTCGCAGGAACTGGGTCCTGAGGGGAGGGACGGCGGCGGCGCAGAAGAGGAGGGCCCCCGCAAGGGCGACGATGCCGCTCCAGGCGCGGGGAACCCTTCCCGCGGCGCACCGGACCGCCAGGACGAGGTTCGGGAAAGCCGTGGCCATGGCCAGGGACGCGATGACAATGGGGTAGGTCCGGTAAGACGTCGCAAGGTAGATCCCGATGATATCGAGGCCCGCGGAGCGGATTGCCGCGATGACCGTTGCAATGACCGCCAGGGCGGCCAGGGCGTGGATACGGGCCGCCCGGCGAGGGTTGCCGGCATATGGAACCTGTCTTTTCTTCAATGCTGTTTGTCCCCGCCAGGGTATTGTACGGTGGTACATCTTGAACCAGGGTCGATCAAGGACAATTTTCCAGCATGGAGCGGCAGGTCCGCGCCGGAGAAGAAAAAAACCGCTTTTACGAAATTCACGATTGAAAAAAAAAGCTTTCGGTGTAGAAATGTGCCGGGTCCCCATCATCGCAAGGAGAAACGCCATGGATGATCGATTGCAGAAAAGCCTCTACTACCTGGGCGTAATCGCGGCGCTCTATATCTTTTTCAGGTACCTGCTGCCATTCATTTTCAAGGCCCTGGGCTTCGCCTTCAAGGCCGTGTTCCTGGTGTTCATGTGGGCGGCCATCGCCTTCGTCGTGGCCCTCCTGGTGGTCCATATAATTAAAATCATAAGGAAGGAATCGGAGTGATTCCATGCGCCCCCCGGGATAATTGGAGGGTTTTTCGGCATTAATGTGTTGATTTCAGGCGGTCCATCCTGACAATTGGCAATTCAGGTTATGCGAATGAAGATACCGGATCTGATGAAAATCGAAAGGGCGGCGCTGGGGGTATGTATCGGCATCTGCCTCTGCGGGGGCATCATCTTCGGCTTTGTCACCTCTGAGATCAAGAACTACTCCGGGATCGACAACCTCAAGGCGTTTCAGCCCAGCATCCCCACCAGGCTCTACGACCTCAACGGCGAGGTGATAACGGAGCTTTTCCGCCAGCAGCGCTATCCCGTGGCGTACGAGGAGCTCCCCAGGAGCCTGGTCAACGCCTTCCTCGCCGCGGAAGACCTCGATTTTCATGAACATTTCGGCATCTCACCAATAGCGATCCTTCGCGCCATGGGTAAAAACGTACTGGCGTCCCTGAAGGCGGGGCGTCCCGTCATCGTCCAGGGCGGATCAACCATCACCCAGCAGCTCGCCAAGCGCCTCTTCACGTCGGGGAAGCGCACCTTCGCGAGGAAGGCCCTGGAGGCCGTCCTTGCCCTCCAGATCGAGAAGCGCTTCACCAAGGAAGAGATTCTCGAGATGTATTTCAACCAGATCTATTTCGGCCACGGGTGCCACGGCATCGCGGCGGCTGCCAGTTTTTTCTTCAACAAGGACGTGCGGCACCTTTCCGTGATCGAAAGCTCCGTCCTGGCGGGGCTCCCCTCCAGGCCCAACGGCCTCTCGCCGATCAGGTACCCGCGGAGGGCCATGGAAAAAAACCGGGAGGTACTCCGGAGGATGGTGGCCGCGGGGTTCCTCGGCAGGGAGGAGTCCCGGCGGATCTACGAAGGGTTCTGGCCCCCCTTCGTCGATTCGATCATCACCGAGTATCCCACCAAGACGGCCCGATCGCAGATATTCGACAGGGCTCCCTATTTTACCGATTACGTGAGGCAGATCCTGATCGCGCGGTTCGGCGAGGAAACGGTCTACAACGAGGGGCTCCAGGTCTTCACCACCCTCGATCTGCGCGAGCAGGATACCGCCGTGGAGATTCTCCGGGACGCCCTGGAGAAACAGGACAAGGTGGCGGTCACGGTTCAGCAGGGCCGTCACGTCGACCGGGAGATCGGCATGGTCGATTCCTACGAGGGCCTGCGCATGATTTTTCCCCTCCCGGCGGCGACGTTCAGGGCCGACGCGGATTTCGCCTTCAAGCAGCTGATGGCCGACGAGCTTCTCGATTCCCTGGAGGGGCTTTCCTTCTTCGTTGAGACCCCGGGCATCGGCAGGGCCGTCGAGTCATACCATTCACAGCTCATGGACGTTTCCTCCCTCATGGGAGTCGAGGGCGCCTTCATCGCCATCGAGCCCTTCAGCGGCTACATCAGGACCATGGTGGGGGGCTCGCAGTTCGAGGTCCAGAACCAGTACAACCGCGCCATACAGGCGAAGCGCCAGCCGGGATCGGCCTTCAAGCCTTTCGTATACGGCGCCGCCATCGAGAACAAGCTGGTCACCACGGAGACCCTTATCCCCGACGCCCCGATTCTGGACATCGACGCCATCGGCAACACCTGGACCCCGGGGAACTACGAGGGGGAATACCGCGGGATGGTGGCGGTGAACAGGGCCCTTTCCGCGTCGATCAACGTCATCTCGGTCAGGCTCTACGATCTCCTGGGGCCCGACAGGATCATAGAATACGCCTCGAAAATGACGAAGGTGCCGCCGACCGATTTCGGCGCCAATCCCACCCTTGCCCTGGGCACGTCGGAGCTCACGCCTTTCGAGATGGCGACGGGATACGCCGTGTACGCGAACCGGGGGAAGGACGTGATACCCTTCGCCATCCGGTATATCGTTGACCGGGACGGCAGCGAGATCGCCAATATCGAGGGCGAGGTGGGCGATATTCTCTCCATCAAGGCGAAGAAAGGGACGATCCACGTGATATCCGAGGAGGTGGCCTGGATCATGACCCAGCTCATGGCCAGGGTGGTGGACAGCGGCACCGCCACGGAGGGAATCCGGATCAAGGGCGGATACCAGAAGAAGGGCGCGGGGAAGACCGGGACCACTTCGAACTGGTCTGACGCCTGGTTCTGCGGCTATACCCCGGATATCGCTGCCGTCGTGTGGGTCGGGTACGACCAGTCCTATCTCTCCCTGGGCAAGCACCAGGCGGCGGCTGAGGTCGCGGCCCCGATATGGGGGCGCTACATGCGTGAGTTCTATCGCGACAGGCCTGATCCCGTTTTTCCCCCCCAACCCCCGGGAGTGGCCCCGTTCGGCGCGGGCTGGGGGCTTCCCGGCGCCACGGCCCAGTATTACGAAGGAGGGGAGGACCAGATCATGAAATCGGTGCTGGAACGCTATCTGGAGATCGAGGGGATGATCGAGGAGAAAAAACGCTAGTTTTGCGCTTTTTTTGGATATCCGCCTCCCTGCCGGGGAATTGTACTTGAAATAATCGGGGATTGTGCTACCATCATTGAACAGTATTCGAGGGTGAGGCAGAGGGACTATATATGTTCAAGGTCGGTGACAATGTCGTCTATCCCATGCACGGGGTGGGGAGAATTGAAGCCATTGAAAAGAAGGTCGTTCTGGGCAAGCGAAGCGAGTATTATATCATTTCAATCTTAAACAGCGGGATGAAGGTGATGATCCCGGTCAAGAACGCCGAGCAGATCGGGATTCGGAGCATCATTCCGAAAAAGGACATCAAGAAGGTCATGGCCGTCCTGACCAAGCAGGAAGTGGTCACCGTGGACGACTGGAAGGAGCGCTACCAGAGCAACATCGACAAGGTGAAAAGCGGTTCGATCTACGAGGTGTCCGAGGTAGCCCGCGATCTCTATCGTCGGGGCCGGGAAAAGGAGCTCTCCATCATGGAACGGAAGCTCTACGAGAACGCGTACCAGCTTGTTACGAACGAAGTCGCACTTTCAAAGAACATAGACCTTGAGGAAGCCGGCAACCTGGTTTCCGAGGCCCTCTCGTCCTATCCCTCGAAGAAGTAACGCAGAAAGGCGCCGTCGCGCCGTCGCCCGTTTCCTGACGGCGGTTACGCCAGCGGGTTCATCCGTCGAATCCGGCCGTGGCCGTTTCCCGTTTCACGCCGCCGGGTGAGGGTTCGCTCCCTTATGGGGGGCAGTCATACATTTCATGTTTCAACCACGCAAGGAGCAGGTTATGATTATACTATTCAGAGTTCTTTTCATTCTCATTTCGATGGTCATGTCGTCGCTTTATTTCGCGGATTATGCGTACTACGTGATCCTGGGCGCGGCCGCAGCGGCCGGCGTCATCGCGTTGCTGGTTCTCATCCTGGTGGAATACGTGATCCATACCTTTTCGCCGAGAATGTTCGCGGCGGCGATTATCGGTCTGATGACGGGTTTCATTCTGGGCCACCTGATCGCCCTGGCCTTCGGGTCTCTCAATCTGGCCGTATTGAAAGACTGCAAGGGGATCATCGTTCCGCTGATCTACCATCTCTCCGCGTTCCTGGTGATGATGTACTTCATCATCAACAACGAGGAGATGGCCCTCCTGGACAAGATCGTCTCGTCGGACCTGCCGGGCAAGGACGAGAGGATGTCGCACAAGATACTCGACACCAGCGTCATCATCGACGGACGGATCGCCGATCTCTGCGACACCGGCTTCATCGAGGGGATACTGGTGATCCCCAATTTCGTGCTCCACGAGCTGCAGATGATTGCGGACTCCGCCGATTCGATCAAGCGCAACCGCGGGCGACGGGGCCTCGACATCCTGAACAAGATGCAGAAGGACCAGTCGATCATGGTGAAGATCACGGACATGGATTTCGCGGATATCCACGAGGTGGACGCCAAGCTGGTGAAGCTCGCCAAGGTGATGAACGCCAAGATTTTCACCAACGACTTCAACCTGAACAAGGTGGCGGAATTCCACGGCGTCCGCGTTCTGAACATCAACCAGCTCACCAACGCGCTCAAGCCCGTGGTGCTCCCCGGAGAGGAGATGCGCGTCGCCCTCATCAAGGAGGGCAAGGACCACAACCAGGCCATCGGCTACCTTGAC
>CAZKPR010000173.1:0-8055 GCA_964554685.1 uncultured Leptospirales bacterium
CGATAACCTGGGACGCCGAAATTATTGATGAAGCACACCGACTTCGCCGCGACGGTCGCCGGGCCACACTTGCCTACGAGGCCGCCGAAGCGATCGCGGAAAGAACCAATGCGCTCCTGCTTCTTACCGCAACACCCTTCAGGGGTAATCTCGAGGAACTGTATTTCCTCATAGCGCTTCTTGATCCCCATATACTCGGACCGTTCCATTCCTATTTCAATGACTACTGCCTTGACAATTCGGAATTAGCCACTTTGCGCGATGCGATAGCTCCCGTTGTGATACGGCGCACCAAGCGGGAAGTGGGCGGGTTTACCCGAAGATGCGCCCGTACCGTGCGTTTCGAGCTGTATCCTGATGAACGGCGCCTCTATGATGAAACGACATCATATGTCGCTGAAGAGTTCAACAGGGCCCTCCAGAATGAAAACAGGGCCGTGGGATTCGTGATGACGATATTCCAGAAGCTGCTCGATTCATCCACACATGCCCTGGGGTGCGCCCTGGAACGTCGCATGGTCCGACTTGAAGATCTCCTGGCAAGAGCGGACCTGGTCCGGCGTCTCGATATCGATCCCGGAGGGGACACCGACCTGATCGATGATATTGAAGATCTCGAGGATCTTGTGGCCCTATCCTCTGCGAAGAGCATCGCCGAAATTCGCATGGAGATAGAAACCCTGCGTCGCCTTGTCGGCATGTCGCGCCTGATACGCGTGAACAAAAAGGCCGAAAAGCTGAAAAGCCTTATCGTCACCCTGAAGAGACAGGGGCACGGGAAGATCCTGATATTCACGCAATTCAGGACCACCCAGGAGTACCTGAAGGGGCATCTTTCAGGATTTGACGTGGAGGTGTTCCACGGTTCCCAGGGCCGCGAGGAGAAGGAGAGGGCCATAACCCGATTCAGGGACGAGGCGGAGGTCCTTATATCCACCGAGGCCGGCGGTGAGGGCCGCAACATGCAGTTCTGCAATATTCTGATCAACTATGATCTTCCCTGGTCCCCGTTGAAAATTGAGCAGCGAATCGGACGGCTCCACAGGTTTGGACAGCCCGACGACGTTTTCATTTATAATTTTTCCACCAAGAATACCGTGGCCGAGAGGGTGCTCGAGATACTGAATCAAAAACTTCGTCTTTTCGAGGAATCAATAGGGGCTCCCGACGTGCTTCTGGGACAGATCGAGGATGAATTGAGACTCAATAGCCTGCTCATGGAAATGGCGGCGGGGATAAGGAGCACGAAATCGATGAAGCGGGAGGCAGAACGAAGAATCGAGCTCGCGCGCAGTGGATATGAGAAGATATCGGAACTGGCGATCACCGATCGCATAGATTTCAATTACGATGAATATTATCGTGTTACCCTGAAGGAACGGAAATTCACCAATCGTCGGATCGAGCGATTCGTCAATACCCTCACACGTGTCGATGCCGGCCCGGAGCACCCCATCAGGCCGGGTGGGGCACGGGGACTCTACCGTGTCGCGGCCGGCGACGGCAACGGCGAAAAGCTCGGGACCTTTGACAGCGCAACCGCCCTGGAGGACGAGGGTATCGAGTTCCTGGCATTTGGCCATCCCGCAGTTGACCGACTGGTGGCACATTGCCGGGATTCCTCTTTTGGCGGGTTCACCGGCGTGGAGTCGCTGGCTTCGGATATTCCCTTTTCGGGAATGGTGTATTATTATCTCGTGACCTTTACTTCGGTGACGGAGGTGCGCGAGCTGATTCCCGTCGTTGCCGTCCTGGATCCGGCTTTTCCCATTGACCGCCTCGGGGCCATCGAGGAGGAACTGGTTGACCGTGAACGCCTCGACGCC
Source organism: uncultured Leptospirales bacterium (assembly GCA_964554685.1). Classification (GTDB taxonomy): domain Bacteria; phylum Spirochaetota; class UBA4802; order UBA4802; family UBA5550; genus RBG-16-49-21. The sequence goes on from CAZKPR010000173.1 coordinate 1,827, forward strand.
GTGCTTGCCGACGGCACCGAGGTGCGGACGATAGCGGCGCGCGCCGATGAATATTGGGCGCTGGCCCGCCGGAGGATACGCTTGAAGATCGAGGAGCGGCGTGCATCCATTCGAATGGATCTCGACCTGGGCGTTGACCCGGAAATCGAAAAAATACTGGCCTCTTACAGGCGGAAGGGGGAGGAGCTTGAGGAGAAGCTCGAACTCCTGGAGGCGCAATATAAATGGTACGGACGAAACCTCAAGGGAACGATAACCCGTACAAAAAACCTGATCGAAAAAAACCTGATCGAGCGTGAAATGATGCTCGATAAAACCCGCGGGCACCTCGTTATCGGCCATTCCGCGGAGCTTCTCTGCGCGGGTGTAATCGTGTCACGACCGGCATGAGTTTTTGTATTGACAAGATCCCCTCTTTTAATCTAATGCATGCTAACTTTTTCTGGTGGTCCGGCCCGCACTATGTCATTAATATCATTCCAGTTTCTGGTGTTTTTCACCATCTCGGTGGCGATCTTTTTCGCGATCCCCCAGCGCGCAAGATGGGTATTTCTCCTCATCGCCAGTTATTTCTTCTACATGTGGTGGGATCCCAAGTACGCCCTTCTCCTCCTTTCCACCACCTTGATAGTATATATAACGGGCATACTGATGCACGGAAGGTCGCAGGGGATAAAAAAGCTTTGCGTCGCAGCAAGTATGGTCTCCAATCTTGGTATCCTTTTTGTCTTCAAGTATTTTAATTTTTTCAACAACAGTATCCGCGATCTGTTTACCACCCTGGGCATGGAATACTCCGTCCCCGAGCTCAACCTTCTCCTCCCCGTCGGAATCTCGTTCTATACCTTTCAGGCCCTTTCCTACACGGTTGACCTGTACCGCGGATCAAGAGAACCTGAATACCATTTCGGCATGTTCGCCCTCTATGTCAGCTTTTTCCCCACGATTCTCGCGGGACCGATAGAGCGCTCCACGAGACTCCTCCCCCAGCTTTACAGGGAGGTCGGGTTCGACTATGAGCGCGTGGTGAGCGGTCTCATACTGATGTCCTGGGGATTTTTCCAGAAGCTCGTCATTGCCGACCGCCTCGCAGAGTACGTGAACATGGTCTATTCGAACCCCACTATGCTGAAGGGCCTTCCCCTCCTCATGGCGACCTATTTTTTCGCGATACAGGTGTATTGCGATTTTTCCGGATACACCGATATCGCGATCGGCACCGCCCTTGTAATGGGATACGAGCTGATGCCCAATTTCCGCAGGCCCTTTTTCGCCGCATCGATCGCTGATCTCTGGCGTCGATGGCATATCTCGCTCATATCATGGTTTCGCGATTATCTCTACATTTCCCTGGGGGGGAACCGCGTGGGGAGGCTTCGCTGGTACCTTAATGTAATGATCGTCTTCACGGTGAGCGGCCTCTGGCACGGGGCCCAGTGGACCTTCGTGATATGGGGGTCCCTTAACGGGTTCCTGATTATCATCGGCAGGGTGACTGAGCGTTTCCGCACAGCGGTGCGCGATACGGCCTTTGGCGTTTTCGCGAAAATTCCCACGGCTGCCTACGTGGTTATCTGCGCGGCCCTGGCGCTGAGCGCCTTCGCCGGGGGGACCATCGGAGCGGGATGGGGAGGACGCATCGTCGCCGGTCTTGGAAGCCTGGCGCTCATTCCTTTCCTGGTGGTCAGGGTCAGAGGCGGTGATTTCGAACGGTTCATCGGAGGATTGAAACGACTCTGGATGGTCGTGGTGACCTTCCATCTTTTCACCCTCGGCGCGATTTTTTTCAGGTCAAAAAATCTCTCCGACGCCTGGTACATCCTCACGCATTTCCCCGGCACGAATTTTCACCACCTGCCGCTTTTCTTCAAGCTGGGGGACCTCGGGTTGATGCTGGGGGTCGTCCTGCTCCTGAATGCGATCCACCTGGTGCAGGAGCGCAGGGGAAGCATACGCGCAATGATCAGGAAGAAGCCGCTGGTCGTGAGATGGGCGCTCTACTACCTGCTTGTCATGACGATATTTCTCGGCATGCAGAAGACGTCACAGTTTATCTATTTTCAATTCTAACGGGGGCGAATTCCGGTGCCGGCAATAGCGAAGTTGATACTCAAGATGGTCATTTTCAGCGTTCTGGTGTTCGGGACGATCTTCGGCGTTATATATCTCCCGCCCGTCGATGATGATAAATATATCATGGCCCTGGTGGACAAGCATCGGATGCTGGCGGAGACGCCGCGGCCCCGGATCATATTCGCGGGTGATTCGAACCTTGCCTTCGGTCTCAACAGCAGGATGGTACATAAGGCAACGGGATACAACGTGGTGAACATGGGCCTGCATGGAGGCCTGGGTCTCGTATACAGCATGGATGAGCTTATGCCCTACCTCGGCAAAGGTGACGTCGTCATTTTCATCCCTGACTATACCCATTACCTCGGCACGGGTATCGGCGACAATACCCTGGTCGAGGTCACCATCCTGATGCCCCGGCTCATCTGTTATTATTCAAAAGAAAACATCATGCCGTTCATCTCGAATATTCCCCTCACGTTCCAGCGCCGGCTCCGTGGCCTCCTGTCTCCGACGAAGGAAAGCCCCACGCACCGTCGTTCCGGTTTCAACGAGTTCGGCGACAACGAGGGGCATATCGGCGTTGATCCCCCTGAATTCAAGGGAAAGGACTATATCGCCAAAATTCTTCCCGAGGCGGCGAAATTGAATATCACGCGTTTGCTTCCCGATCACGTGAATGACACCCTTGTGCGGCGTTTCAATGATTTTTCCGCGATATGCAGGGAAAAGGGTGTGATGCTGTATGTCGCCTTCTCGCCCCTCATGGAGCAGGACCGGCGAACACAGGTTGAAACCCTGACGAAGCTTGAAAAGGACATGCGTAATCGACTTCAGGTGAGGTTCATCGGCACGTCGATTGAAAACATCTATCCCCAAAATTATTTTTTTGATAATGAATTCCATCTGAATGGGACGGGGCGGGAAGTAAGGACACGGAGGCTCATCAACGCGATGAAAGCGGATCGCTTCCTCTCCAGGCCGCCCGGTTCAGAATTGAATTGATGCATGCCACCACATATTGGCAGTGAGAACAGAAAGTAATATATTAATTAAAATATCATTTTTTAACATATTTGTTCTCTGGCATCAACGCCTCTGATACATCCCTCCGGTTGCTGCCGGGCTTTTTTCCGCGGCCCTTAAAAAAAGAAAACCTTATAAAAAATCGTTTGCCAAACGATTATTTTTAATCTAATACGGGTTTCCTGATGTCAAATCCTCGGATGGTTCTCGCGGAAGCAACGGAACAGATGAGTCATCGCTTTGTGTATCCCGCGGGGAGTAATACTACCAGGAGAGGTGATATGACCCTATCGGCGCCATATAAATCCAGGTTGTTCGTTATAGCCATTGTATCGGCGTTCCTCGCCATCACGTGGAGCGGGGGAAGCCTGAGGGGTGACGAGATCGTCGAGGTCCCGGGGACGCGTGTGGCCCAGTCGGGGTTTCGGCAGAAAAAGGATGAGATATTCAGGCGGTACAACGAACAGAAGGAGAGCATTCAGCGAAGCCCGCAGGAAATCAAGGAGTTGATGGCGGGCATTCAGAAAGAAATTAAGGAAAAAAACCTGAGCTTCATCGTTGAGATAAATGATATGATGAAGTACAAGATATCGGAGATAACCGGCGCGGAGGTCCCGTCGGATCTGGAAAGGCAGGCAAAGGTCAAATCCGATCTGGGAAACAAGCTATGGGAAGAGCTGATGAAGAAATACCGCCAATATCTCAACGAATCACGGCGGGACGGAAAGGGAAAAAGGGAGAGAAGGGAGCGGAAGAAGGAATATTACGAAGAGATCATCAGCGAAGACGAGCAAAAAGATAAAGAATCCGGTCGGGATGAGAAGGATGAGGGGGGAGCCGGCCAGGAGGAACAGACCGATATTGAAAAGGCCCCTTCGCCCGATTCAGTGGCATTCGACTGGGTCGGAAGGAACGGCGTGACGCCGGTCAGGTACCAGGGTGAATGCGGAAGCTGCTGGGCCTTCACCGCCTGCGCCGTCGTTGAGGCGAACTTCTTGATTCGCCAGAGCAAGAGCCTTGATCTCTCCGAGCAGCATATCCTGGACTGCGCCCAGGCCCCGCAGCCCGTGTATCGGGGAGGAAGATTGGTGTATGTCAACAACAAGGCGGGGAGCTGCCAGGGCGGGTGGTACGGCCCGGTATTTGATTACCTTATGAAGCAGAGCGCGGAAATGGAAAACAGGATACCCTATAAATTCAAGGAGGCATCCTGTCCCTCGCCCTCCCAGACCCGCTATACGATCGTGGCCTGGGGATACGTGAAACCCAACGCGGGGATTCCCTCGGTCAGGGAGATGAAGGAAGCGCTGTGCAAGTATGGCCCCATAGCGGCGTGCGTCAAGATAACGCCGGCTCTCCAGGCCTATAAGAGCGGTATTTTCGATGAATTCGCCCCGTGCAACGGCGAAAGGGACATCAATCACGCGATAACAATCGTCGGGTGGGATGACAGGAAGGGCGCGTACCTGGTAAAGAACTCATGGGGTGTTCAATGGGGGGAGAAGGGCTTTATCTGGATCAAATATGGTTGTAATAATATTGGGTTCGGTGCCGCATGGGCTGTCGTGAGCGCCATGTAGGAGCGAAGTCCGGAATTGGGCTGAACCGTCCACAGCAGGGAGGATATATGATGCGAACATGGGTTGCCGTTTCGTTGCCGATCCTGGCGGTCGCTGTCGCGGTAATTTTTGCCGCATGCGCCATGAAACCGGCAATGACGGTAGGCGATAACGATAACGGTACGAAAATCGAGATAGAACGGGGCGATATTCTCGCGGTTAAGCTTTCGGCACAGCTCGGGACCGGGTACGGGTGGAAAGTCGTGAGCGAGAACAGGATGCTGACGCTCAAGGGAGAACCCGAACAGGTGTCGGGGGAGGGCCAGAAACCCGGCGGCACTGATTACCAGACCTTCAAGTTCAAGGCCTCCGAGAAGGGCGAAGAGGCGCTTCAGCTCAATTACATCGAGGCGTGGCGTGAGGATGCGAAACCCCTGAAAGAGTTCAGCCTTACGGTGATAGTACAATAGCTTCATGGCGATCCGCAACGATGCCCCTCCGAATCGGGGCGCGTGAAGCGCGACGCGCTCCGACGGGAGGAAAACCGGCGAGCGTGAGTTCCCTCACTGTCCATCCCGGTCTATTGCATCATGGTCCGCGCACCCGCCCCGGGTGCGGGAAAAAATACTTGTATGAATCATGCACCCTCATACCATTGATCTTCCACTGGGAACCGTGAGTCGGAGGTGTCTCCGGTGAACTATGACTGCATTATCGTCGGCGCGGGGCCGGCCGGGATCTTCACCGCCATGGAATGCCTGGCGAAGGATCCCGGCAGGAAACTGCTTATTATCGAAAGGGGCAATAGGATCGAGGAGCGATCCTGCCCCATGCGCGAGACCGGCAGGTGCCACCGGTGCACCACCTGCGGCATCATGTCCGGGTTTTCCGGCGCCGGGGCTTTCAGTGACGGCAAGCTGATGCTTTCGCCTGAGATAGGCGGCGTTTTGAACGAATACCTGCCGGAGGAAAGGCTCCGCGAACTGATCGGGTACGTGGACAGCGTCTACCTTTCCTACGGGGCCGATCCCTCTCTCTACGGCGTCGATCTCGACGACGCCGTCTTGAGCGATCTCCGCCAGAAAGCGGTTCGCAACAACCTGAAGCTGGTGGAGTCCCCCGTGCGGCACATGGGGACCGAGGGAAGCTACCGGGTCTACGAAAGGATCCAGCGGGATCTCCTTGAGCGCGGCGTCGAGATGCGCTTCAATACCGAGGTGACCGACCTCATCATCGAGGGGGACGCGGTAAGGGGAGTCAGGGCCGAAGGCGAGTATTTTTCTGACTCGGTGGTACTCGCCGTGGGTCGCCGGGGGTCGGCATGGCTGCGCGAGATATGCGAACGACACGGAATAGAGACGAAAAACGGCGCCGTAGACATCGGGGTGCGCGTCGAGGTAAAAAACGAGATCATGGAGGAGGTGAATGATACGGTCTATGAAAGCAAGCTCGTGTACTACACGCCGACCTTCGACGACCGCGTCCGCACTTTCTGCCAGAACCCCTCGGGTTTTGTGTCGAGCGAATACTACCAGGCGGATCTCGCCGTGGTCAACGGCCACAGCTACCGT
>CAZKPR010000174.1:0-7997 GCA_964554685.1 uncultured Leptospirales bacterium
TACCAGAGGACTCCCTGCTATAAGGTCCAATAAAAAAACATTACCATGGATTACAAAAACACAAGGATTTTTCACGGACCCTATAAAAAAAGGATATCCCACATGGTATCCACCCTCCCGGAAATGACTGAATGACACTATCCACTATTCAATCCGAGATACTTTCGATTACCCAAAAAAAAATAAAAAAGTGCTCACGCAAAAAATTAAGATTCCGATAATTTGATTAGGAATAAACTGCAAAAAAATGCAAATTATACCTAAAATAGCACTTAAAACATTATTATTTATCCATATATTATAATAATCGCCTGTAATCGCCTGTAATCGACTTCAATTATTCCCATTCAGTTTCCGAAAAGATACATGTGAGGTGAAAGCCGACCAGGCCGGCAAGGAGGCCGACCTTCCGGGGATTCATGGAGGAATCTGAATGATCATCAATCACAACATGGCCGCGATAAACGCGAACCGGGTGCTGAAATTCCAGCACTGGGGGATCGATCAGGCCATGGAAAGCCTTTCATCCGGCATGAGAATAAACCGCGCCGGGGACGATGCTTCAGGTCTCGCCGTTTCAGAAAAAATGCGATCCCAGATAAGCGGCCTTCGCCAGGCAGAACGGAATACTGAAGACGGCATGTCCCTGATCCAGACCGCCGAAGGCTACCTCCATCAGGTGACCGACATTGTACAGCGAATGAGAGTGCTTGCCGTGCAATCTTCCAACGGCATTTATACCCTCGAAGACCGCCAGTATATCCAGGTGGAAATATCAGAGCTCGTAGATGAAATCGACCGGATCGCGTCCCAGGCCGAATTCAACAAGATGAATCTTCTCCTGGGGGATTTCTCGCGCATAAATCCTCGCTCATCAATGTGGTTTCACATGGGTCCCAACATGCACCAGCGTGAACGCGTTTTCATCCAGACGATTACCGCCCTAGGACTCGGCGTTCGAGATTTCGTTGGCAACCCCATTGTACTTTCCACCGCAGAGTCGGCAAACCGGAGCATCGGCGTCTTTGACGAAGCGATACGCGCCATATCCAAGCAGCGCGCGGACCTCGGGGCATATTACAACAGGCTCGAACACGCCGCCAAGGGCCTCATGAACGCCTATGAAAACACCCAGGCATCGGAAAGCAGGATACGGGACACTGACATGGCGGAAACCACCGTTGATTACACGAAATACATGATACTTATTCAGACCGGATCAGCCATGCTCGCCCAGGCGAACGCGAAGTCACAGCTGGTTCTGGAGTTGCTGCGTTAGGGTTTATAATCATATTTTCGTCCCGCCGGCCGGCTGGCCGGCGGGACAAGCTCTTTGAAAACGTCGGTTAAGAAAAGGATTGCTGCAAGCATCTCTGTCTGCGTCATTCTCATAGACGATGATGGTTGCAGCAATGCACCACGGGTATTCCCTAAAAAAAAATCAACCTGGTACACATCCTGATACGGAGATCAGGAACAACTACACAAAGGAGTGTGAGTCTATGATAATCAACCACAACATGAGTGCGATCAACGCCAATAAGGTGTTGAAATTCAAACACTGGGACGTGGACAAGTCGACGGAAAAACTCGCGTCAGGCATGAGGATCAACCGTGCAGGCGACGACGCTTCCGGGCTCGCCGTTTCCGAGAAGATGAGGACCCAGATCCAGGGTCTCCGTCAGGCGGAGCGGAACACCGAAGACGGCATGTCTTTCGTCCAGACCGCAGAAGGGTACCTCGACAATACTTCCGCCATCCTGCAGCGGATACGGGTACTGGCGGTTCAGTCCTCCAACGGGATTTACACCCAGGAAGACCGCCAGCTCATCCAGGTCGAGGTTTCGGCGCTTATCGATGAGGTCGACCGGATCGCATCGCAGGCGGAGTTCAACAAGTTCAAGCTTCTCCTGGGCGATTATTCCCGGATCAACCCGAGGGCCTCGATGTGGTTCCATATGGGCGCTAACATGCATCAGCGCGAACGCGTCTATATCGGCACCATGACGGCAGAAGGCCTGAACCTGAAGGAACGGACCGGCCGGTTCCTGGCGAACCTGAGCACGGCCGACAATTCCAACAGGACCATCGGGCTCATCGACGATTCCCTTCACAAAATCGCGAAGCAGCGTGCCGACCTTGGCGCTTACTACAACAGGCTCGAGTTCACCGCCAAGGGGCTCATGACCGCCTATGAGAACATCCAGGCGTCGGAAAGCCGGATCAGGGACGCGGACATGGCGGAAACGCTTGTGAACCTGTCCAAAGACCAGATCCTCGTACAGAGCGGCACTGCAATGCTGGCCCAGGCGAACCTCAAAACCCGGACAGTACTGCAGCTTCTCGGCGGGTAACAGAAAAAGCGAGAGAACGCAGAGGGAATACCGCCCATCACAAACCCGCTCCCCGGAGCGGGTTTTTTATTGCCCTTTATTGTCCCTGGTTATATCCGGCGTCCCCGCGATCCTGCTCTTGATCATCGAAAGAAGCTTGGACGGCGCGAGCCGCAATGCAAGGCGCTTAAAACTGGGTGGCGACGATCGATACCCGCTTCTTTCCTCCATGGTTATTGCGGAAACGGGACACTGTACAACGCAGAGTCCGCACCCCACACACCTTGAAGGATCGTAACCATGGTTATCACCATCCATGGTATGGGCTTTCAGGTTGCAGGATACCACGCAGAGTCCGCAACCCGTGCAGATATCCTCTCGTACCCTGGCGATGCGCCTGGGTGGCGTCACGATCAACCCCGGATCAACCCCTATTATCTGTCCGAGCATGTGACAGCAACAATCACAGCAGGTGCAGATCTGGTTAGGACTTCCCGCCCCGACATTACCGGCAAAAAACACCAGTTTTGAATCGATCCGTTCCCTGACGACGGCACGCATCGAATTCCTGTCCAGGGCCCGCGCGCCTCCCCTTTCTATATAGAGTCGCGCGAAATCGCCGAAGGCGAGGCATCCGTCATGCCTCCCCGCCCTCGTGCATTCAATTCCTTCAAGGTAGCGGGCCTGCCGGCACTGGCAATTATTGAGAACCGCCAGGGTTTCATGAGCGCAAATCATCTGCTCAACCCTGTCGGGATCTACAACAGAACTTTTTCCCTCGATTTCTGCATCGAGTGGTATGCTCCTTACCACTTGCGTGGGATGAGTGAGGTATTTTCTCACATATCCGGTCTCATACAGGCGGCTCGCGATACGTGCGAATTCTCTGTGCCATGGCGTTTCGCCGTTATCTATCAGCACATTCTCAAACATGCCAGGAAGAACCGGAAGGAGAGCATATCCCTTCCCCCTTCCCCGGATGACGCCCTTCTCGACCATCGTGTCAAGTATGGGGCGGAGTTCCTCGGGTTCCCGTTTCGCCTTTCGCGCAATATGGTTAATATCTTTCGGCCGGTAAAAAAATGGGAGATGACAGGCAACCGCCGCTTCTTCCGGGGTAAAGGCATGCATTAAAAGTTCCATGAGGAGCCTCTCGCCCTCGTCCGGTCCAATCATCGCCTCGGCGCTGTATATCCGTGCCAGACGGGAATATCTTTCATCGTTGTGCATGGATCCTCCTTCTCGCCCATGCCAGAGTGGCGAGAGATTCTCGATTATTGCAATTCATTAATTGGTTTATTGAAAGAAGCTGGTTTAAGGAAACTACGCCAGGGCCTCGAAGAGGGATCCGGGACGCACCCATGTCGGCGTATTCCCGATCTTTCCGCTTGAAGAATACTCGTTTTCCGAATGGTTTTTTGCGATGTTCAATATTCGTTCGCGATCCTCTGGAGATGGTTTCAGATACAGGGCGTTTGATTCCGTTCGGCGTGAAACCCCGTGTATAGAATCTATTCGCCCCGCATTGTAGAGAGGCCACACGAAAAACTTATCCGATGCCGGCCTTGTTCCCTGCAAGTTCGTGAATGATATTTCGGCGATTCCCGCGGATATCCTCATGCTTTCCCTATCGGCAAATATGTTCGATTTCTTTAATCTATTGAGTTACAGCGCCACAGAAAAAAGTTGTTGAAAAGAAACATGCCGGAAATCAACCATTTAATTCGAAGGACACATTACAAAGCAGGTGCGTTATGGGACACTCTCTTTTCTATAAGATATTGCTCGAACACCTTGTCGAGGGATCACTTGCGCCGGGAAATGAAATCGGCATACGGATCGACCAGACCCTGACCCAGGACGCCACGGGCACCATGGCCTATCTCCAGTTCGAAGCCCTGGGCATCCCCTCGATACGCACCGAGCTTTCAGTTTCGTACATTGATCATAATACCCTCCAGATGGGGTTTGAAAACGCCGATGACCATCGCTACTTGAGGACGATGAATGCCCGATACGGCATTTACCATTCCCTGGCCGGAAACGGCATATGCCACCAGGTCCACCTTGAACGGTTCGGCAGACCGGGCGCAACTCTTCTCGGATCGGACAGTCACACCCCCACTGGTGGAGGACTCGGCATGATTGCCATCGGCGCGGGAGGGCTCGACGTTGCCGTCGCCATGGGAGGAGGTCCTTTTTTTCTCACGGCGCCCCGTGTCATTAACGTCCGGCTTGAAGGCACGCTCCGACCATGGGTCGCGGCCAAGGACGTCATTCTTACGCTTCTCGGCATGCTGTCAGCCAAGGGTAACGTGGGTTCGGTAATAGAGTATTCGGGGGATGGAGTGAAGTCACTGAGCGTACCGGAGCGCGCCACCATTACCAATATGGGCGCGGAACTCGGCGTGACCACATCGATCTTTCCCAGCGACGAAGTAACCCGTCGATTTCTTCTCGCCCAGGAACGTGGCGGCACATGGCGTGAACTGATGCCCGACGCTGACGCCCCATACGACCGGATAATCGATATCGATCTCGGAAAAATCGAACCGATGGCGGCATGCCCCCACTCTCCTGACAACATCCGTCGCGTTGCCGAGATCAAGGGCCTTCCCGTTGACCAGGTTGCTATCGGCAGCTGTACCAATTCCTCCTACCGGGATCTCATGACCGTGTCGGAAATTCTTAGGGGCAACAAGGTCACCGTGCCCGGGGGGCTGGTGATCGCCCCTGGCTCGCGTCAGGTTTTCGAGATGATCGCCCGAAACGGCGCCCTCGCGGAAATGATAGCCTCAGGCGCGCGAATAATGGAATCCGCCTGCGGTTTTTGCATTGGATCCGGGCAGGCACCGTCCACCAACGGCGTTTCACTTCGCACCAGCAATCGCAACTTCGAGGGTAGATCCGGTACCGCATCGGCCCAGGTATACCTCGTAAGTCCCGAAACCGCGGCCCTTTCCGCCCTGGCAGGGACCCTCGTCAATCCCTCTGACCAGCCGTCATCGTCGTTTCCCGCAATTGACATCCCGGAGCGTTTCCTGATCGACGATTCAATGATTCTGCCGCCCTCCGGTACCGGAGAGGTGCTGAGAGGGCCGAACATCGGCGAGCCACCACGCACGGACCCACCCGTCGACGAGCTCCACTGCATTGTCGGCCTTAAGGCCGGAGACGCCGTCACAACCGACCACATAATGCCAGCAGGAGCGCGACTTAAATACCGCTCGAATATTCCCAAATACGCGGAATTCGTTTTCGAGAATGTAGATCCTGAATTCGCCTCGCGATCCCTCACGAACAGAAAAAACGGAAATTTCACGGCCATCGTCGCGGGCCTCAGCTACGGCCAGGGATCTAGCCGCGAACACGCCGCCATCTGCCCCATGTATCTCGGTGTACGGCTTGTAATCGCGCGTTCCTTTGAGCGCATACATTCAGACAACCTGATAAATTTCGGGATCATTCCACTCTCGTTTGTCAATGCAGAAGACTATGACCGGATCAAAAAAAACGACCATCTAACAATAAGCGGTCTCCTCTCTCTGATACATGATGCCGAATATGTGCCGGTTTCTCTCGATGGTGATTCGATCACGCTCCGTCTCTCAGCCTCACGTCGCCAGCGTGCGATTCTTCGCGAGGGAGGCCTGCTAAATTACACGAGAAAGCTCTTCAATGCATGATACAACGCGAACTGGACGAAGGGGAAAATCATCGGTTAGCCGGCGACATGCCGTTAATCGCGATTCGCCGGTAGTCTATGAGACGATCACACTCTGCCAGCCTGATCGCAGAAAGAGCTGTACCGCCTGCTGCGGGCTTTTCAATTTCACGGACATCTCACGTGAACATCTTGAGAAATTCCTTGCAGAAGGCGCCGCACGGTCATCAACGTGCATGGCGGAAAAGGACATGGAGGATTGCGGGAATCCCGATGAGGTAAGGGACCCGACCTCTTACATATGTCCTCACCAGGGCCTTCTCTACAACATGCGCCCGGGATGCCTGATCCATCCCTACTACAGGAATGTTTCACTGAGAAACGAGGCATTCTTCGGGGAATCAATTTGTGACGGATTCACCTGCCCCGCTCACACGCTTCTCGCGGATGATGAAAAACGAATTCTTGTCGATCTTCTTGACGACTGGTATCGCTATACCATCGCCATTATCGATCCCTCAACCACCTCATGGCTCATCACCTACCTGAAGGAAACTCACCCTTCGGTGTATCACTGCGGTTCAACCATGAAGCTCGTACTCGACGAGTGCCTTATGATCCATGCCTCCGGTCTTTGCCGCAGAAGAGGACCGGTATTCTTTTATTCACAATCCGAGTATGAGGCGGGCAAACAAGCTTTTACTCCTGCCTGCGAGGGTGCAACCGGAGCGGAATTTGGCGAGATCATTGCTGCCGTGCGGCGTTATACATGATCAAGAAAATCCCGCACGCCTGAGATACTTCACGGCAAGGTCCGGATGATCAGTGAAAATCCCGTCAACCCGGGCCCTTCGGAAAAACAGCTCCATGAGCTCGTCGAAGCTCTTCACGTATGAGGGAAGTGCATCAGCGCGAAAGGTGAAGGCATGGACGTCAAGCGCTCTCTCATGGGCCCAGTCGACCAATTCCGTTGCGCGTGGCTCTTTTCCCATCCCCATGTCCGCAACAACCGGGTATATCCACGGACCGATTGCATCCGCATATAGCGCCACATCATCCAGGCCCTCCCTTGTCAGCATCCTGAAATAATCGACGCCCGGCGTTTCCTCCCATGTGTTATCGCCAATTAGCTGGACCATCCTTAACCGGCATCCCAGTTCCCGCCGCATGCGGATGAGACTTTCAGGTTCAAAGCATTGAAGATAGCAGTTTGAATCGTTCGATTGGTAACCGTAATCCGCCAGAATGGACAGAACAATCTCCTCTATTGCCTTCCCCTCCAGATGATGGAACGCGGGACTTTTCAGCTCGAGGTAAAGCCCGATGTCCTTTCCCCTGCTTCGGTTCATACCCCTGATCAAATCGATTTCCTCCTCGAGCGTTGCGATTTCAAATCGCGTAGCCGCCTCAAGTGGGAACCTCCCGGGGTATACCGGTTTTCCCGTCTCGCGATCAATTCGCTCGTGGATACGGAGACTCTTTATCTCTTCGAGTGTGAAATCCACCGCGTAGTATCGTCCGTCGATTCGTTTCCTTCCCGGAAATTTTTCACCTACATCGCTTACCGTCTCCAGGAAGCGGTCATGAATGACTATTGCCCTGTCATCCCTGGTTATAACAACATCCTGCTCGATGAAATCAGGGTCCATGGCGTGTGCCATGGCCTTGGACGCGATGGTGTGCTCCGGAAGATATGCCGATGCGCCACGATGAGATATAACGATCGGTTTTTTATTCATTCGCGCAAACCTTGATAATCCGGCAACGGTGATATTTATCGTCATGTTTCATCGTCAGCAGAGCTCATCATAAGGAAAAGTAAAGAAAATTTTCATTCCAAGGTGAATGGTTGATGCGTAAAAAAAAATACGCCCAGGGGCAAGCCCCTGGGCTTTTTATAATATGGTCAAGCCTCACGACTGATTAGTACTGGTCGGCTGAACACATTACTGCGCTTACACCTCCAGCCTATCAACCTGGTAGTCTTCAAGGAGTCTTCA
>CAZKPR010000175.1:0-7898 GCA_964554685.1 uncultured Leptospirales bacterium
GGAAATGTCATAGTTGGAATATACATTCTGGACATCGTCAAGGTCCTCGAGCGTTTCAATAAGCCTGAGGCACTGGGAGGCTTTTTTCTCGTCTAGAGGAACCGTGGTTTGTGGTAGAAACGTGATATCATCAATGATAAGCCGGTATCCCTTTCCTGCAAGTACGTCATGCACCTCGTTATATCCCTCGGGAGGTGTCACAACGTTGATGTTGCCGTCTTCGGTTTTTATATCCTCGATATTGTAATCCATGAGCAGCTCGATTATTGCGTCCTCGGTAGTCTGCCCGGCTTCTATCACCATCATTCCCTTTCTTTCAAAGAGATATGATACGCAGCCTGCTTCACCAAGGTTTCCGCCGTTTTTGCTGAATGTGGCGCGGACTTCGGAAGTCGTTCTGTTTCGGTTATCGGTAAGACAGTTTACAAGAATAGCGACTCCACCCGGGCCATATCCCTCGTACTGAATCTCTTCGTACACAACACCTTCCAGCGTCCCCATTCCCTTCTTGATTGCACGCTCGATATTATCGCTTGGCATATTATTGGCTTTGGCTTTGGCGATTGCGGTCCGGAGACGGGGGTTGGAGTTGATATCCTCCCCGCCGGATTTGGCGGCAACGGTTATCTCGCGGATGATCTTCGTGAACAGGGCGCCACGCTTGGCATCAACGGCACCCTTCTTTCTTTTGATGGTAGCCCATTTTGAGTGACCAGACATTTTTGTACCTCACGATAATCAGCTGTCAATGAATTGACAGCGCATGGGTTGATAATAAAGGGGTTGCGAATACCTCGTTGGGGTTCCTGGTAATGTGCGCGATTTCAAATTCAGCCTATGCATAGGAATGTAGTAAACACGAAACGATAGGGCAAGAATTTAATAGCCCCGTTTTATTTTCAACTCTAAATTGGTGATTTTTTTTCTGGCTTCGTTTGGGTTGTAATCAAAGGCGATGGAAGATCGGTAATATGGAATAGCATCCTGATATTTTTCCAGGCGTTCCAGGGAGTAGGCAATATTCCAGCGAACCCTTCCCGCGTTGAGTTTCCCGTATTCATTTTGAATACGGCTGAGTTCCATTTCAGAACGGCCTTTTCTATCCATCATATTTTCATACTCTTCATATTTCTCAAAGATTTCTTCTTTAAGAAGAAGGGATTTAAGGCCTCGGATCGTTTCATTTATCTCCTCAAGTTCCTTCTTCTTTGATGCGATCTGGGAAGCGATCATATCCTGGTATTTGATGGTTTCGAGATAAAACCGAACGGAGTCTTCAAAGTCGAGATTCTGGATCGCAATATCGGCTTTGTATTCATAAGACTTGGATTTTTTAAATATTTCATTTTCAGGCAACAGGGCTAGGGCCCTGTCAAGGGAGAGAACGGCCAGAGGATGGTTCCCTGTACGATAATAGGCGATATGCCCCAAAGCAAAATGAATATTACCGTCGTCTGGTTGCGCCTCAAGATAGCGAATATAGTATTTTTCTGTTTCCAGGAACCTTCCGATGTCCTCATTAAGATTACCAAGCATGAGATAGACATCGGGAGATACCGGAGCATCGCTTCCGCTGGCGTACCGTTCGAGATGATGGATCGCCCGTCTTTTTTTGTCTGTTCGATACAAGGCTTTCCCGAGCTCAAGTGAATAGGCATAGTTTTCCGGATTCAGCGATACGGCAGCTTCAAGTGATTCGATATAGGCATGAAAATGTTTTTCCTTCAGAAACAATAATGTCATTTCATAATAGATGACATCATCTTTTTTAAGTTCCACGTTTTTGTATCGGAGAGCCTGGATATAATGATTAAGTGAATGGTAATAGTCGGATAAATGGCCATGGCATCGAGCGGCGAAGAGGTGAAGCCGGGAAATTCGCGGATTGTCCTCAATAAAAAAATGCTCGGCCTTGCGATTCCTGAAAACCATCCTGAGGTCAATTTCCCGTATTGATTCACGTGTGGTTATAAAACCGGTTGGAATCCGCTTGTCTTCAACCCTCCCCGCATAGAATTCATTGAGTTCTCGTGAAATCATATCAAGGGCCTTTTGATGATCGCCGGTTTGATACGTTTGAAGGAATTCCTCCTGGGCAACCGCGGCAGGATAACCAAAAAGGAGAATCCATGAAAAAATGGCAATAGCGAAGGAAATATGTGAGATAAGATTGAACCTGCTCAATTCAGCGGATCTGTGATTATTCCAGGAGGAGAGGGGTCTGTGTGATAGCGGGTTAAAGGACATTGGGCAACGTTATCCATTCGTTTCTCAGATTTTCCTCTTTTCATTATCGGTATAGCAAAGTCGGATCGGCAGCCTTTTATATTTGCACAGAGGATCATATTTATGTGATTTTGCATATGATCATGGTGATGTCATCATGCTGTAATGTTGGACCCGTGAATGCCCGGATATCGGAAATAACTCCCTCAATCATTTTTACCGGAGTTTTACCTGCACCCTGGAGGAGGGCTTTCTTGAAGCGTTCAATGCCGTATTCGTTACCCTGAGAGTCCATTGATTCATCGACGCCGTCCGTGTACTGTATGAAATAATCACCGGGCTGGAGCCGGAACTCCTTAATGTCAGTGTTGCGGGAAAACATTTCCGGGGATGCAACTCCCAGGGCGATTCCTCCGGCGGGCAGATCAATTATGGCCCCCTTCCTCAGGACCATTGAAGGGGAATGGCCGGCACTTGAATAGGTAAGAAGGTGTGAACGCATGTCAAGGATGCCGTAAAACATTGTGACGAAATAGTTACTCGCCGTGTTGTTCTTCAAATATTCATTGATAAGCTCAAAAATTTTTTTTGTATTTGTAGATTTCGTGCAGTATATGTGCAGAAGCGTTCTGGTCATCGCCATGACAAGCCCGGAACCAACTCCATGCCCGGAAACGTCCGCGATGGCGATGCCGAGTTTTTCATCTCCAAGGGAGATCACATCATAGTAATCGCCTCCTGACTCAGTCTGGGCGAGATAGTAGGTACCAAACTCGTGTCCCTTAATGTTGGGCAGATGTTCCGGAAGGAGTGCCGCCTGAATCTGGCGTGCGGTTTCAAGCTCGTTTTCCATCCTGAGCTTCTCTATTTTCATTTCCTCGGCTTTTTTTAGATTAACGGTCATAATGTTGAAGATATCGGCGAGTCTGCCGATTTCGTCTGATCCGCTTATTTCAATTTTTTTATCAAACTTGCCTTTGCCGATTTCAATGGCACCATCAGAAAGCTTTCTTATAGACCGTATGATAAACGCCGGGAAAAGAATGGCGATGAAGGCGATACGGACGAGAATTGACACGGCAAGGTTGATGATTTCATTTGCGCTTCTGATGATTTCTGGAAAGAACTCTTTTCGATAGAGGAAAAGACCCACAACGCCCGCGAGATCGTGCCTGAAAGAAAGAAGGGCAAGTTGATCAGTAGACTGTGATGAAGAAATGGGCACTCCACGTTTTCGCAGCAATGACAGACAGTTGTATCGCATTTCCGCATCAGTAGTGTAGGGAATCCGATTTACACGATAACGATTCAGAAGCGATATCCATAATGATTCGATATCCGATATCGGGACAGGACCCTTGTTTGCAAGTGTCGTTATCCGGGAATCAAAATCATTTTTGAATTTTGCCCTTATGGTGTAATTGATTCCTGAAAAAAGAGTGCGTGAAAGGAAATAATTCGCCAGAAGCGTTTTGTGAGTCTTGCGGGAAAGATCGATCTGGTAATCGATCAAAGAGCCATGTGAAAGAATGCGAGATATAAACCGCAAGGGGAACGCCTCTTGCAGTTTCAGGTGAGTCTCGATGTTCTTTCGGTTAAGCGGTGTATTCTTGTATCTGTTGTACTCATCATACAGGGTCGGTTTTTCCCTGAACAGGGGCAGCGCGACAATGACGAAATCTGGATTTTCCCTGAAGAGATAACGGTATTCCTTTTGTACGTCTGAAGCAGTGGCAAAATCAATATGGGCGCCCGTGTCGATGTTGGCTGAAAAATGATCAATTATGGTCGGCTCAATGAGAGGGTCGTACCTTCCGGATTTTTGAGTAAACAGTGCACCGCTGAGCCTGTGGAAGTATTGATAGTATGCGAGTGGCTTGTCTCTTCTGCCCCGTGGCGTATCGCTCCAGTCAACATCAGCGATAAAGGCGATGTCCAGGATACGCCCCTTCCCCTTTTTTGCTTCCTGCCCAACGACAGAAGCGAAATAGCTGCTCATTGCTTTCCGGGCTCCATCAATTTGAACAGCACCCTCGGCGATTGAGCGGACACCCTGCGCCCTGTACAGTCCGGATGCAATGGATCGACGCAATCTGAGATAGATTTCCGCCTCACCGGATATTCCCTGAAGAATGGTTTCACCCTGACGCTTGATGGCATCTTTCATGGTTTCTTCATGCTGATTAATAAGGGCGAAAAGAAGAAGGACCGATGAGAAGGTAATCGACAGGATAATAACCATTGCAAACTTGAAGCGTATGCCGAAAAAGATTTTTCTGATACGAGATGTCTTCATCCTTATTTACCTGCACAGTTGAGTCATTTCGCGGGTTTCCCTGCATCGAAGCGATCAATGAAAAAGTTGTAAATCGTCGAAAAACCAAAACCCGCAATCATGCTGTCCGCGGCAGCATAGAGCGTGTTGATGATAATACCGGGAATCCGTGACACGAATGATCCGCTCATGGCATCGATTATTGATAAACCTCCGCTGGGGTGAATCGACTCGAATAGTCGTACCGCTTCCAGGCCGAATCCGTTTATCGCACACCATAAAAAGAGTATCAGCAACGGAATAGTGCCAATAATCAACGCCGTAAGGGT
This sequence comes from uncultured Leptospirales bacterium, assembly GCA_964554685.1. Classification (GTDB taxonomy): domain Bacteria; phylum Spirochaetota; class UBA4802; order UBA4802; family UBA5550; genus RBG-16-49-21. Next base: position 4,831 of record CAZKPR010000175.1, read on the forward strand.
AAACCATTTTGTATTGAGCTTCATATGCGTTTTCTCCTTCCCCGGGGTATTATTATTGGATTATAAATATGAACGGTATTGATGCCATTCTCGCCCTGAAAATAAACATAGCGACAATATTGCATCACGTCAATAATATTATCTACACGATGCAAGAGGAAAAGGCAGGATTATACAGGCAGTGCGGAGCGGTAAAGCAATGGCATGGAAAAAGGTTGACGAGTGAATGACATGGTGTTCAGTTATTAGGATTTATTGTACATCTTTTTGATAGTATCTCTATGAAATAGCATGCAAAGGAAACGGTAAGTGGATGAAAATTCTTCTTACTAATGATGATGGTATCCATTCCGCGGGTATAGAGGCGGTCCGGGCATCTCTTTCCAGGGCACATGAAATATTTTTAATCGCACCTGATGATGAGAAGAGCGCGTGTTCAAACGCAATAACCGTGCGGGGAGAACTCACAATTCGACAAGTCGCGGATGCGGCATATTCGGTTAATGGATATCCCGCTGACTGCGTCATTATCGGGTTAAGCGGGAGTGTTATTCCCGATGTTGATCTCGTTGTATCCGGGATAAACCACGGGCCGAATGTGGGCGATGATCTGGTATTTTCAGGAACCGTTGCCGCAGCACGTACGGCTCATGTTTTCGGGACACCGGCAATTGCGATTTCAATCAATAGCCGAAGCCATGCGCCCCGATATCTGGATGATGCCGCGGCATTCCTCGCTGATTACGTGGATGAAATTATTTGCAAGAAAGCCAGGGAAAAAGGAGGGCGCCGGAGGGTCGTGACAGATCGGACAAACGCAATTCCGTTCCTGAATATAAATTATCCTGATATAGCATCGAACATGGTCAAGGGTGTTGCGTATACATGCCTTGGTAAAAGAATATACAGGGATTCGTTTACTAAAGCAACGTTCATCTCGGGAGAGGCGACTCTCCAGATGGGGGGCTATATTGAATCGGTGGAAACCAAGGGATCTGATACCACCGAGCTGGAAAAAGGATACATCACGATTACTCCGCTCACGATCGACGGGACCGATTATCCAGCACTAGATGCAATGGCCAGGAGTTTGCCGGATGCAAGAAATTGACGTACGGGCAAAGGTTGAGACTCTGCTCGGTTCGGCCCTCAGGAAATTCGTGATGGGTGATTATGCCGTGGCAATTCAGGACCTGAAGGCCGCCGAGGTCCTTGACCGTGATAATCCAGAGGTGTGGTACAATCTTGGCGTGAATTATTGTCGTATCGGTCTCTTCAAAACGGCAATTGAGTATCTTATCAAGCTGATTGATTCCAATCAGGGGTTTATCGATGCCGGGGATGTGAGGAAACTTCTCGCCTTTACGCTGATCAAGTTGAATCGTTGCTCAGAGGCTTATGCTTACCTTGATCGAGTGCTGGAACTGGAGCCCCGCGATTGCATGGCATTGAATATGAAGGGTTATTGTCTGGAAGCTATGGAAAAACATGTCGAGGCTCTGAAGGTATACGAGTCAGTCCTGGAAATTGAACCCAGGAACAGCAATGCACGCAATTCGCTTGCGTATATTCATGCGCGCGAAGGAACGGATCTTGACAGGGCACTCGAGCTGGCCCGTGGCGCCTGTGAAGCGGACGGTAACAACCCGGCGTATATGGACACACTGGGCTATGTCTATTTAAAAATGGGTTTATATGAAAAGGCGGGGCAGTTGTTTTCCGCCGCCCTTGATCGGGCACCACTGGCACATGAAATACAGGAACATATCAGGCAACTTCAATCGTTACTGAAGTGATTGGTGTGCGAATCGTTTTCCCTGAACCGGGTATTGCCCCATGTTCCGGCCAATAGGCAGTATTCGGTATATATACTCGGGTGATTTCTTTTCTCTGAAATGTTGAATTAATATCTTGACATTTAACAACTTTCTTTTTAAGCATTACAAGCCACGAAAGGGATGAGACAATGAAATATCAGCACAAGATTACATCAGAAATGATATCCGATGTCCCTGTTATTTATATCGAAGGGGATCTCACCTCTGATGCAGATGTTGATGCCAAAGAGGTATATAACCAGCTCAGGAACAGGCAGCTGATAAGAAAAGTTATAATCAACTTTGAAAGCACCAAATATATAAACTCTTCGGGAATTGCGACTCTTATCCATATCATTCAGGACGTCAATGAAAAGGGGGGTGTCATCGCCTTTGTCGGCATGTCGGACCATTTAAAAAAGGTGATGACCATAGTGGGAATATCAGATTTTGTAAAGATTTTCGACAGCAACAATGAGGCTATTTCCTCAATCTGAAAGCTGATATTTCGTCGTCCCCTGGGACCACTTCGTTAACCTGCTTGCCGGAAATCGGGATTTTTTTAATTCTCTGTACTGCAACCTTAAGATTGGGAAATTGAGGAATGGCAAAAAAAGCCAAACATAATGACGAATGCATCCTTGTTATTGATGCAGGTACCCAGTCGATTCGAGCGGCGATGGTTGATCTTAAGGGAACCATACGCGAAATTGTGAAAACCCCCATAGAGCCCTATTATTCCCTTCACCCCGGCTGGGCGGAACAGGACCCGGAATATTATTGGAGCACGTTATGCGCGACGACCCGGAGGCTCCTGAATAAAACTGCTTTTAACAGCAGGGCTATCCAGGGGGTTACCGTTACCACCCAGCGTGGAACGGTAATAAATGTTGATAGCAAGGGTCGCGCGCTGAGGCCTGCCATTACGTGGCTTGACCAGAGGAAAGCGGAAAAGCAAAAATGGCCGCCCCTGCATCTTGCGATTCTTCTCAAGGCGATAAACATGCATGAAGCCGGTATCCATACTTTCAGGGAAACCGAGTCAAACTGGATTCGCCAGAATCAGCCGGAAATTTGGAAGAGAACGCATAAGTACCTTCTTCTTTCAGGCTTTTTTTCATATCGGCTCACGGGCAGATTTGTCGAATCAACGGGGAGTGTGGTTGGATATCTTACCTTTGACTACAAAAAGCATGAGTGGATGAAAAAGAGCGGTCTCACCTGGGGAATTTTTAATTATGATACATCATA
>CAZKPR010000176.1:0-7888 GCA_964554685.1 uncultured Leptospirales bacterium
CATGGGAAAAATGTAATTGAACGCGGGGGCCCTATCCTCCACGACCTACGCCGTGGTCTCGCCCTACGATGGCATATCCTCCATCGAGGGCCTGCTGCTTGAAAAGAAATTCGCCGTAGTCATGGAAAAAGGCGACTACTGCGGAATCCTCGTTCCCACCGATATCGTCAAGAAAGCCCACGCCCTCGTCATCGACTGCCTCACGCCGAAACCTCAGGTTGCCTGCGACGACGACATCATGCAGGTGTTTTTCACCGCAATCACGCACAACATCTCCGTCCTCCCCGTGTTCAGGGACGGCTCCTTCCACGGTATCGTGACCCTCGGCTCAATCATCAGGTACCAGCAGGAGCAGCATGACAGGACGCAGTCGTGCTACGAGGAGATACTCCGCTCCATCGACGACGCCCTTCTGATCTATGATCTCGCCACGGGGGCCATCATCAAATCAAACGCGGGGGCCCAGGACCTGCTGGGGTACGCCGATCAGGAATTGCGCGCCATGAAGGTCGAAGACTTCTGTCAATCTCTGGCGCTGCTTCCAGCCGGCCATGGGCAGTTCCCCGCCGCGGAGGAAACGGTCACCATAACCGAGTGTGAGATGCCCGGGAAGAAGGGCGGCATCTTCATGGCTGAAACGCGCACCAGGCAACTGAAAATCGACGACATGAATGTGGGCATCCTCGTGTTCAGGGACATCTCCGAGCGAAAAAAAATAGACCGGATGCTGCGCGACGCCCATGACAACGCCGTGAGGGCCAACAGGCTAAAATCGGAGTTCCTTGCCAACGTAAGCCACGAGCTTCGCACGCCCCTGAATGGCATTCTCGGCATGGCCAGGCTCATCAGGAAGGAGACGCTTTCGGAAAGCGCCTCCTTCTACCTGGAAATGCTCATCAACGCCTCGAACAATCTCCTGGAACAGGTCAACGACATCCTTGATTTCGCCCAGCTCGAGCCGGGCGTGCTCCGCCTCAGAAACGTCGAGTTCGATTTTCCCGAGTTTCTTGAAAAAAACGGGAACCTCTTCCGCTTCATGGCCGAGGAGAAGGGACTCGCATTCAAATGCGAAATCGACCCCTCCATCACGTACAACCTCGTCGGAGATCCCCTTCGACTTCGGCAGGTAATCATGAACTTCATCACGAATGCGGTGAAATTCACCGAGGAGGGATCCGTGAGCCTTGCCGTCAAGGAGGAATCCCGCGGGGGCGACCGCGTTCGCATCAGGTTCGATATCTCAGACACGGGAATCGGGATTCCCGGAGACAAGAAGCAGATAATCTTCGATCGTTTCTCCCAGGCGAACGGCTCTTATGCCCGGGAGCAGGAAGGCCTGGGCCTGGGACTATCTATCGCGGCCGGGCTGGTGGATCTCATGGGAGGAAGCATTCACCTCGATAGCGATGAAAGGAATGGAACAACCTTCACCATCGTCATCCCCTTCGTCATGGCATCGCCCGCGACCCGCCGGACGGACGCGGCACCTCCCGCAATTGAACCCTCCGGGACCCTGACGGGACGCATACTCGTGGCAGAGGACGACGTGATTAACAATCTCTACGTGACGAGGCTGCTGGAAAAAAACGGCATCACCGTTGATTCCGCCAGCAACGGCCACGAGGCGGTGAGGGCCCTCGAGGAAAAGGAGTACGGCCTCGTCCTGATGGATATCAGCATGCCGATGATGAGCGGCATCGAGGCGACGCGCATTATTCGCGAACAGCACGGCCCGCGCATACCCATCATAGCCCTGACGGCCCACGCATTCCAGGACGATCGCGAGCGCTGCATCGCCGCGGGCATGAACGACTATCTTTCGAAGCCGATCAACGAGACGCAGCTCATGGAGGTGATCCGCAAATACCTGCATCCCGAAGCAGGCAAGGAAATCGGCGAGTTGATGTAGGGAGGGCCGTTCTATGAATCGCTCCCGTTTTGTATTGACTTTTTCTTTCATGTGCTGCTCCTTGTCAGATCATAACCCCCATGCAGCACGTAAATGATCACGTTAAAGAGACATCTCGCCGTCATACTTTGCCTTTCGGCATTGCTCCTCGCACAATGCACGGAGGCAGGCACGGACGGCACGCCCGTCCTCCTCGCGCTGCTCGTCCGGAATAACGAGGCGCATGACAAGTTCGGCTTCAAGGAGGGGTCGTACACCCTGTTCAATCATTTTGACACCAACCCGGTTGATTTCAATTTCAACGGCAAACTGGCCGACATCAACGTCAGCGACGTGAACTGCCTCCTCCTCTGGTGGAACATTGAAATCAACGTGAAGGGAAACTACCGGTGGGATGACTATGATCGTTTCATCAATTTCGCCGTGCACAGCGGCAAACGCGTCATCATCCAGCTCCACGGCGGGAACACCCTCTACGACGCGTCCGGCACGGTCTATCCCCTGGAAGAATTCGCCTACCGGAAGCTGGCATCGGATGCGGGATATGACCCCGATCTTTTCCCCGAGGGCTACGCGCCCTACAGCGGGAAAGACGCGGACACCGGCTTCGACTATCGCCTGGAGCGCGTCAGCGGCTGGCTCGATTTCGTCGAGGCGGCGGTGCGCCGGTACGGTGACCGGGTCACCACCTGGGAAATCTGGAACGAGGAGAACCTCCCCGGCTACTGGCAGCCCGCGATCGACGCCGACCGCTACTCGGCCCTGGTCACCGCCACGGCGGCGCGGATCCGGTCGGTGCAGCCCGGGGCCCATATCATCATGGGGGGTCTCTGCATGTTCCCCGGTTGGAGGGCCTTCATGGAGGCGTGCCTTGACAACAATGTCCTGGACAGCGTCGACGCCGTGGGGATCCACCCCTACCGAATGAACCCGGAAGGATGGTTCGATATCGACGAGGACCCGGGGCACGGTGATAACTTTCACGAGGAGATCCAGGACATCAGGGACCGCCTCGCCCTCCATAAATCCGGCGTGGACGTGTGGGACACGGAGGCCGGCTACATCAACTTCGACTACGCCACCAGCGAGAACGACACGGCCCAGGCGAAGTGGCTTGCCCGGTCGATGCTGATCGGGCACGCCGAGGGACTCAAGGGGTGCCATTATTTCAAGTACGGGGCGCACCGCGATGGCGAACTCTTTGACGGCCTGGTGTACGACGACGCGCCCTACGAGGCGAGTCCCGCCTTCCGGGCGTTCCAGGAGATCGCGCGCATCATCGGGCCGCAACGCGTCGTGTACGATCGCATGCTTGTAAAGAACATCGGCGGCAATGACGTGATGATACTCATGTATAACGACACCGGGGACGCGGATTCTATCAGGCCGGTCATGGCCTACTGGATCATCGAGGCCATCGATGATGCGGAGAAGGCAATGCGCTTCAAGGAGATCCTCTTCGATGACGTGACGGGGTCTTTCTCATATCAACTCAGGGATGTACTGCGTCAGGAGACCCTTGATCCCGGTGTTCCCACCGTTGATGCCGGCGGCACGACCTTTACCACTCTCCCCGTCACGGATTATCCATTGATACTCTACACTGAGAACTGACCTGCCGTTCCCGCGGGGTTGGTAATGGCATCGATATACCCCAAAAAGTTAACACTTGTTAATTTTATGATTGACATTTCCCTCAATGACCGTAGTGTGAACATTATATAGTACCACAACCCCGGGAGGCGGTCATGGAGTGGCACCCCTTTGATTTCGATGGAGAGAAAATAACCAGGGCAGATTTTATTCGCCTGAGCGCCGCCGCGGCCGCGGTGGCGGCGATCCAGCCCCTCCAGGGGTGCGCCGGGGCGCCCCCGAGGAACATCCCCGACATCGACTACGGGCGGGACATTGTCATATCCAACTGCACGGTCATTGACGTGAAAGGCGGGACCGCGCGGCCCGGCTCGTCTCTACTCGTGCGGAGGGGGATCATCCAGGCGGTGGAAACCGGCGGCATATCCGCCCCGGGCGCACTCTCCTTCGACGCCCGGGGCGCCTGCGTCATCCCGGGACTCGTCGACGCCCACTGCCACCCGACCATCACCTCCTCCTTCACCCTCCACACGGCAGACCTCTCGCGGCACCTGGCATTCCAGAAGCGCCAGTTTTCCATCGGCATCGAGCACGGCATCACCACCTACCGGGACGTGGGGTCCTTCCCCCTCACCCTCCACGGCATGATCAAGGACATCGAGAAGGGCAGGTTCGCGGGGCCGCGCGTGGTCTACTGCAACTCCATGCTGAACATCAGGGGGGGGCATCCCGACATTCCGCCGAAAGACGCCCATCCACTCGCCAACCTCGCCGCCCTCTTCACCGGCATGGTGATGACGAACTTTGAGAGCTACGAGGAGCTGCAACGCGCCATGGAGAAAAACGCCGCGGGAGCCTCCTTCATCAAGCTTACCATGGACGACCGGTCGGTCTTCTGCAAGAAGGATCCGATCCCCGTCTATTCCGACGAGATGCTCGCCCACATCTTCGCCCGGTCCCGGGAAACGGGCCTCCCGGTATCCTGCCACGTGCACCGCAAGTTCGGCTTCGACCGGGCCATGAAGTACCCGGTCCACTCACTGGAGCACATGGTCTCCGACGCGTACCTCTCCGACGCCGACGTGGAGCTGATGGCGAGTAAGAACGTCGCCAGCGTGCCCACCATGACCATCGGGCTTTCCTATCTCATGGAGGAGGCCTACGATACCGTCCCGGAGCGCTTCAGAAGCGACTTCATCATGAACGAGGTGGCGATCCGGAGGGAGTACCTTCGCGACACGGCGCCGGAGCACTGCGACCCGGTGATCCACGAGAAGAACATGCGCGAGCTCGGCAAGTACCGGAGCGTGGGCCACGACAACCTCTGGAAGAAAAAGATATTCCTGGTGAACCCGGAGATCTACTTCGGCATGATCCATTTCGGGACGAAGAATCTCCTCAAAATGCGCGATGCCGGCATCACCATCGGCCTCGGCATCGACGCGGGGATGCCCCTCTCCTACTTCGGCGGGCAGTACCGCGAGCTCGAGTTCCTATCCCGGGCCGGCTTCCGCAACGACGAGATCCTCAGGATCGCCACGGTCAATGGCGCGCGCATCCTCCGCATGGAGGAAACGATCGGCTCCATCGAGAAGGGGAAGTTCGCCGACCTGGTCTTTCTCGCCGCGAACCCCCTGGAGAACATACGGGCCTGCCGCTCCCCGGAGATCGTCATGAAGGAAGGGAAGTTCCTCTACAGCCGGGGGGACCTGGCGATCGGGCAGACGGGGTAAGACCATCCTACCGGGCGGTCCCGCCGGAGCGCCGGAAGCCTGCCGCTGAGCGCGCACGTCATCGGCATGAATTTTCAAGGCGCGACAGGACGCGACGGCCATGCCGTGCCATGTTTCGTGACAGCATTAACGGGCCACCGTTCCTTTTTTTGGAAAAAAATTCCTTGCTAGAAAACAGATTGATTCCTTAGTATCAATCGCGTGCCGCAGCGTCAATCGCCAGGAAGAGGAGCGTCGCAATGGAATACATTCCCTGGGACGAATCATTTAAAACGGGCATCACGGTCTTTGACAGGGACCACAGGGAGCTCGTTCGGCTCCTGAACGAGCTCCATTCCGGGCTCGTTTCGGGGTTCTCCATATCGGAAATGACCTTCATTCTCGACGACCTTGTCCGGTACACCGGGGTGCATTTCAAGCGGGAAGAGGATCTGATGGACGCGCACTCCTACCCGGGCACCGCGCGCCACAAGGCGGAACATGCCGACCTCGTCCGTCAGGTGGTTGATTTCCAGGACCAGCTGAAAAAAGGAAAGAAACATTTCACCATCCAGCTGATGGCCTTCCTGAAAGACTGGCTGGTGAACCATATTCTTAAAACCGACATGCAGTACGGGACGTTTTTCAGGGAACGCGGAATTCACTAGCGCGAGGGCACTGTTAAAAAACGCCATCGTGCCATCCGCCGACACGGCCGCGGTCATGGCCTTTCCCCGGATTGCACGAAGGAAAAGGATATTCATCACCGGTCCTCATGCCTCAGATTAGAAAATCGGAGTGTGCAATGAACAAAAGACCAGTGCATATTTCAGCGGCGCTCTGCATTATCCTGCTGCCCCTCGCAAGCGGATGGACCAAAAGAATGGCCCCACAAAAGGTAGCGCCGGTAGCGCACGGGGAATACGTGATACGGGTCAATCACGAAACGATGGGATATGTCGGGGTGTATGACGCCGGGGGTACCCTGCTCTGGGACAAGAGAATATACCGCGTGCGGTATAATCCATTTCTGGAAAGGGATGTCCAGGACGTCTACATATCAAAATTGTTTATGGACAGGGACCTCCTGATCATAGCGAACGAGAAGGACCATTACTACTCCCTCGACCTGCGCACCAGGAAGGTCAGGAGGCTCTCCGAGGAGGAAGCCGGGAAGTACAAAGGGCCCTCGGTGACGGGCGGGGAATAATTATTTCGTTCCCATGACCGACGCGATCTCCCCATGCCGGCCGGGCCACGGCGCCTCCTGCGCCCTCTGCTGCGGCAGCCACAACTTCGCCGCCCCCGTCGAAGCGGTCGGAGCGCTTCTCGTCCGGCGGCGCGACCACTACCGCTGCTTCAGCGCCTCCTATCTCGCAGCCCTGGCGGGGAAAAGCCGGAGCGCCATGACCGGCTCCTATCATGTTCCCGGCGGAGACCCCGTTCCGGGCGAGTCGATCCGGAAAATTTTCGACGACTGCCCGCGATGCCCCTTCATCGTCATCGAGGAAGACGGCGGCACCGTCGGATGCGTTCTTCACGGCGACTCGCCGGGAGGAGATCGCCTTGACTGCGTGCTGAGCTATTCGGGGAAGAGGTTCCGCTGCGCGGTCCATGCCACGCTGGGCGACGACGAGGTGTGCTACGCGGCGATGCTCACCGGGGACTGGTACTACTACAGTATCCTGATTCACTCGACGTCGATTCTGCGGGAGACCATGGCGAGATACCCGTCACCCGGCGACGTGCCGCGCGAAATCATGACGCGTCTCCGGGAACGGCTGAGGGCCGAGGTTCATTCACGTCGGGATCTCCACGCGGTCCATTCCTATTTCTGTTGAGCGCCGGATCGTAGTCTCGCGTACACCGCGGCGCCCAGGGCGCCGATGACCTGGGGATCCACCGGGAGGGGCGCGATCTCCACCTTCAGGACCTTTTCGAGTTCCCTCACGAGGCCGCGGTTCTTTGCGCATCCGCCGGTGATGGTGACCTTCGGGTTGATGCCGACCCTCTTGAGGAGGGTGAAGCAGCGCTTCGCCACGGCCCCCTGGACCCCGGCGGCGATCTCCTCGGGGGGGTTCTTCCCCGCCAGGAGGCTGATCACCTCGGTCTCGGCGAAGACGCTGCACTGGGCCGTCACGGGGATCGACTTTTTCGCCCTGAGTGAAAGCTCCGAGAATTCGGGAAGCTCCATCCGGAAGATCCGCGCCATGGCCTCGAAGAAGCGCCCGGTCCCGGCGGCGCACTTGTCGTTCATGGCGAACTCCTTGACGGTGCCGTCGCCGTTCACCGAGATCCCCTTCACGTCCTGGCCCCCGATGTCCACGATGGTCTTGATGGCGCCGTCGCAGAAGCTGGCCCCCATGGCGTGGCAGCTTATCTCGGAGATATTCTCGTTGGCGAAGGGGATCTCGCTCCGGCCGTACCCCGTGCCCACGAGGTACGCCAGGTCCCTGTGGCTCCCGAGGTCCGGCACGGCCTTGAGGGCCTCGCCCAGGGCGAGGAGGGCCGTCTCCTCCGGATCGATCTCCCTGGGAACGATGGACGACGCCACCATGCCGTTGTTCCCGATAATCACCGCCTTCCCCGTCGTGGAGCCTATGTCGCATCCCGCGAAATAATTCTGAGCCATGGTTCTTCTCCTGTTCTGCTAACCCCCTCCCCCTTGAAGGGG
>CAZKPR010000177.1:0-7879 GCA_964554685.1 uncultured Leptospirales bacterium
GTCGAACAGGCCTTCCTTCAACATCACCACCATACCCGCGAATTTCAAAACAAAAAAAAAATTTGAAGATACCCTGGGCCTTATGGCCCGCCTCTTCGACATCGACAGGGAAGAGGTCCTGAAGGAGATCAGGGCCGGCAATCCCTGGCAGAGGGTGGTGCTCAAGGAGGACGTGGAATTCGACACCATCGTCAAGATCGCTTCCCACCGGGAGCGGTTTCCCCACATCGACTGGGAAGACGCCTCCGTGAGGGTGTATAACTTCAGTGAAATGTTCGCCCACGTGGCGGGCTACGTGGGAAGCATCAGCCCGGACGAATACCGGAAGCTCAAATCAGAGGGATACAAGCACTACCACAAGATAGGCCAGTCCGGGATTGAGAAACAGTACGACAGGATCCTCAGGGGAAGGGACGGCCACGTGCGGCGCATCGTTGACGTCCGGCAGAGGACCGAGGGCGAGGAGGTGGGACGCCCTCCCGTGGCGGGCAACAATCTCGTGCTCAGCCTCGATTACAACATCCAGAACGCCATTCACGACGCCATGGAGGGGATGAAGGGCGCCGCCATCGTGCTCAAGCCCTCGACGGGGGAGATCATCGCCCTGGTAAGCAAGCCCGATTACGATCCGAACATGATCATTTCGAAGAACAACGCCGCGGCGATCCGCGAGCTCCAGACGGACAAGGAACGCCCCTTCCTCAACCGGGTGATACAGTCGAAGTATCCCCCGGCGTCGACCTTCAAGCTCGTGACGGGCGTGGCGGCCCTTGAAACCGAAAAGGTAACGCCGGAAAAGACCTACCATTGCACGGGAAAATTCGTGCTCAAGGGATACCGCGACCATACCTTCTACGATTACGATGTCCACGGCACTCTCGATTTCTGCTGGGCCATCGCGCGCTCATGCAGCGTCTACTTCTACCAGGTGGGGCTCCTTACCGGCCCGACGGTGATCATGCGCTACGCCGAGGACTTCGGTCTCGGGAGCAGGACCGGGATCGACCTTCCCGGGGAGGTGCCCGGCTTCGTTCCCTCGAGGCAGTGGAAGTACAAGACCTTCGGCCAGCCCTGGTTCGACGGCGACACGGTCAACATGTCGATAGGCCAGGGCTTCGTCAACCTCACCCCGATCGGCATGTGCGATTTCGTCGCCGCCCTGGTCAACAACGGTATCGTGTACCGTCCCCACGTGGTGAAGGAGGTCCGCAGCAACGATAACGCGAGGGTGATAAAGGCCTTCGCGAGGGAAAAGATCCGGGAGATACCCCTTTCCCCCCTTACACTCCAGGCGATCAAGAAGGGAATGCGACTGGGCGTCACCAGCGGGACATCGGGACGGCTCGCCTACCTGAAGGTGCCCGTGGCGGGTAAAACGGGAACCGCCCAGACGCGGTCGGTGAGGCTGGAAAAGTTCTCCCAGCACGCCTGGTTCGTCGGCTACGCGCCCTACGAGGGCCCCATGGAGAGCGCCATCGTCACCGTGGTGCTGGTCGAGTACGGTATCGCGGGCTCCGCCAGCGCCGTGCCCGTCGCCGAACGGGTCTACTACAAGCTTCACGAGCTCGGATATTTCAACGACGCGTCGACCCTTCCCTCCACCGCCGCCGCGGCGGGGGAGGGCGGGCTTCCCGATGCCCGGAGGCCCGCGGGAACGCTTCCCGGCATGGTCGGGGCCGCGGCACCGGCGCGGGGTGCCGGGGGCGCACCATCACGGCCGGAACAACCGGTTCATTGACGCAGAGGAACGGGCATGCTATTTACCAAAGACGGGCTGAGCAGAATCGACTTCCCCCTTGTGCTGGCGGTGATACTGGTGGCCGTTATCGGCATCATGATGATCTACAGCACGGGGTTTGACCCCATTGACAAGGTCAACAGCGGCCTCTATAAAAGGCAGATCCTCTGGTTCATTTTCGGATTCATACTAATGATCGGCCTGGCCATCATCAATTACCAGGCCCTGGGCGACTACTCGATGTACATATACGCGGTCCTCGCCGTGGTCCTGCTCTTCACGACGCTCTTCAGCACGCCGATACGCAACACAAGGGCGTGGATCAATTTCGGAGTATTTTCAATCCAACCGTCTGAATTCATGAAGCTCGCCCTGGTGATCATCCTTGCGAAGTACCTGGAGATACGGGAACGAGACATCAGCCGGATCAGGGAGCTCGTCATTCCTTCCTTCCTCACCTTCGTGCCGGTCATCATGGTCCTGATGCAGCCCGATTTCGGTACCGCGATTCTATTCATACCGATCCTTTTCACGATGCTCTTCATCGGCGGCGCCGACGTGTCTCACCTTGTATCGATCGTCCTGATCGCCACCATCGCCATCGTGGTGCCGATGGTGATCACGTACCGGGAATGGATCGGCGCCCAGGGCTCGAACATCCTGCTCGATTTCTTCCTCCACCTGAACCTTCTCCTCGCGGTGTCGGGAGCGGTGCTTCTCGTCACCATCGTGGCCTTCGTCCTCCATTTTTTCAGGGTGGGCAAGCTGTACCGTAAAATATATATCCCCGGATCCGTTATCTCCCTGGGTCTTCTCGCGTCAGTCATCATACAGAAATTCTTCAAGGACTACCAGAAGAAGAGGATCCTGGTGTTCCTGAACCCCGACCTTGACCCCCAGGGCTCCGGGTACAACATCATACAGTCGAAGATCGCCATCGGCTCCGGCGGGTTCTTCGGCAAGGGCTTCCTGAAGGGCACCCAGTCGCAGCTCGGGTTTCTTCCCGAAAAAAGTTCTGATTTCATCTTCCCCGTCATCGCCGAGGAGTTCGGTTTCTTCGGGGCCGTCATCATGCTGGGCCTCCTGGGTTTCATCATCGTCCGCTGCATCCAGACCGCCTTCGAGGCGAAGGACAAGTTCGGCGCGCTCCTCGCCAGCGGCATCACCACCATTTTCTTCTTCCATATACTGATCAATATCGGCATGGTGGTGGGGATCATGCCCGTCACGGGGCTTCCCCTGAGCTTCGTGTCGTACGGCGGATCCAACCTCCTCATGTCAATGATGTGCGTCGGTATCATTCTCAACATACGCTCGCGGAAGTTCGTGTACTGACGATGCTTCTACCGCGCGCACGGGGGGATCGGGTATGATGACCTGGCGGGACAGCGGATTCATCCCGCTCATCGCCGTGGCCCTCCTGTCGCTCGCCCTCCGCGGCGGCGCCTCGGCGGAGGAGGATATCTTCGGCGGGATCGATCCGGGCGACTACGTCACGGGACGGTTCGACCCCGTGAAACACCGCCTGTTCGTCTCCCTTGCCGATTCCGGCGTCCCCACCGACGGCAGGCGACAGCTCCTCCGGCGCGAGGCCGCCGCGGCATTGCGCCTCCTCTATAATGATTTCAGGGCCGCCCACCCCGGGGTCCCCTTCCATGTGCGCAGCTCCACGAGAACCTTCGTCGACCAGAAGAGCATCTGGGAGGCAAAGTGGCGGCGCGGCGAATCCAGCCGGGAGGCGAAGGGGTTGAAGCCCAGGGAGCGCGCCCTCGAGATATTGAGGTACTCGTCGATGCCCGGCACGTCGCGCCATCACTGGGGAACGGATTTCGACCTGCAGGTCCTTCGCAACGATTATTACGAAACGGGGGCGGGGAGGGTCCTGTACCGGTGGCTCGTCGAGAACGCCCGCCGCTACGGTTTCTGCCAGCCCTATACCCGTGGACGAAGCGGGGGATACAGCGAGGAGAAGTGGCACTGGTCCTACATGCCCCTGGCGGGGCCTTTCCGGGCCGGATGGAACAGGCTCTATCAACGGGACCCCTCGGTGTTCACGCGGGAGGGCCTCTTCTCCGGATCAGGCGCGGCGGGGGACCTTGCCCCGGTCTACGTCAACGAAATCAACGGGGAATGCGGGGAGATACTCCGGGAGGGATCGCCTACCGGAAAAGGCTCATGAGGGAGAACGTGATCGACGCCCCCGTGGTATCGTAGGTGAACCCCCCCTTCTTTTCGTTGAAATAAGATGTCCCCTGGAGTCCCACGTTCAGACGGGTATCCCGTGTGGTTTTCACCAGGAAGCCGAATCCGTAGTCGAGGGTGAAGGAATGGACGTACACCTCCCTGCCCGCCCTGTTCAGAAGGTTTGACCCTGACATCGTGAATCTCCTGAAGGCGTAACCGGCTCCCGCCGCCAGGTAGGGCGTGTAGGGGAAGCCCTCGAGATCCAGGAACGAGTAGGAGAACTTCACGGGAATGCTGAAGGAGTGGGCCTGGCCCTGGATCTTCGTGCGCGTGATGCGGTCCAGGAACCCTCCCCCCCCCGCTCCAAAAGAGCGCGCGTTCATGAAGAGGTAGGCGGGCTCCGCGGTGACGCCGTATTTACCGTACTGCATGCCCACGGGCACGAAGGCCGCGAGGCTCGCGAAGTTTTCTCTCGCGTTCACCCCTCCGCCCAAACCCATGATGAGGCGGGGACGGGGCTTCGCATCCTTCCTGGAATCGGCCGGTACGCGGGACGTGTCCACGCCCCGGGCTTCACCTGAATCGTCGAGATACTGGGCCATGAGGGGAGTGCCGGGCACGGAATCGCGGAGGTCCCGTTCCCTAGAAAAAAGGGAAGGGGCCGAGAAGAGCATCATCGAGATGATGCACGCCATGAAGGGGGTCGCTGGTTTCATTGGAGCCTCTTGTAACGCGTAGTTGCCTGGACATGTGTACTGCCGGGGAACGCCCTCTGCGTCCTGACCTAAACAGACATAATCCGTCGTGGTAATTTAATCAAGTAAAAATATGGGCTGAATTGGGAATGCAATAGAATTAAACATATATTTTATTACGTTCATATTTAATTATTGTCAAATTTCTGATACCTCCACGGTACGATAACAATCGCCATCCCGAAAGAATTTTGAAAACAATATTCAATAAGAAAATAAAAAATAAACCATCCGGACGGTTTTTATCTTGACATTGATCTTTACCAGATGTAAGAATAGTGTTGTTAAGAAGATGATCAGAGGAGGACGTGTATGATACTCAGAGCGACGATAGGCGCACTTGTTTTATCATTGATGACAGTCATGCCGCTGTTCGCCGGAGGGAGCGGTGATGCGACGAAGTGCAGGACGAAGTATCCGATCGTGCTTGCCCACGGCATGGGTGCGCAATATGAGATCGCCTGGGGCATCACCCATTACTGGAACAATATTCCCCGGGAGTTGCGCGACCATGGGGCGACCGTGTATATCACCAGCGTTAATGCCCTCGACGGCACGGCGGCGAAGGCAATGGCGTGGAAACGCCAGGTCCTTGAGATACTCGCCGTCACGGGGAAGGGCAGGATCAACCTGATCGGCCATTCCCATGGCAGCGTCTACACCCGTTACGCCATCTCGAACCTCGGCATGGGGAGCAGGGTGGCGACCCATACGAGCATAGCGGGTCCCCATCGCGGGAGCTGTATCGCGGAGCTCGTGCTGAAGCTGTGCGAGAATGTCCCGGTGACCGACGACATCCTGAACGCACTCGTGGTATTCATCATGGGCGACACCAATCCCAACGCGGTGCAGAACCTCCGCGATCTCACGAGACCGTACATGACCGGGGTGTTCAATCCCAATACGCCCAATGCCGCCGGGGTCTATTACCAGAGTTACGCCTACCGGATAAAAAGCATTATCGGGGCCGGGCTTTTTCTCCTCACCTGGCCGA
This sequence comes from uncultured Leptospirales bacterium, assembly GCA_964554685.1. GTDB lineage: Bacteria > Spirochaetota > UBA4802 > UBA4802 > UBA5550 > RBG-16-49-21. The sequence continues at coordinate 5,672 of CAZKPR010000177.1, forward strand.
TCCAGAGGAAGATCGAAGGGGAGAATGACGGCCTCGTGTCGATCAGCTCAGCCCGGTGGGGGAATTTTCGCGGCGTTATTGAGGGCGCCGGATGGCTCGGCGCCGGGGTCAACCACCTGGGGGCCGTCGACATGCTTTTCGGCATCACCCCGGGATTTAACGCGCCCGGCCATTTCGTCTCCATCGCGGCGGACCTGAAGAACAGGGGATACTGACGCGGGCATTCCGCCACTCACAAAAAAAGCCGCCCACGGGCGGCTTTTTTTGTGGCACCTCCATATGACAGATGGGCTCTGCACGGGTGAGTACCGCGTGCGGGGCGCGTCGCGCGGGCATGGAATCGACGATATAAGGAGGCACGAATCCTCCGCGGCATGATACTGCGCGAAAAATACTCTTGATTATATTGCGGCCAGGGGATGTTCTGGTCACGCGGCCCGTGAAGGCGATATAAAAGTGCACCGATGACCCATGTTCCGCGCCACGCCGGCGCGGCGGGGTCCTCTAACCGGAACAGCATGCATTCAACCGATTCTTCAATGATACAGGCGAGGCGCGACGGCGCGGATCAGCATGAATCCTATGCCATGCCGGGACCGAACCAGGTCAGCTTCATCGGCAACGGCCAGACCCTTTACCTTGTTCTCGGATCCTGTATATCCTCCGTCCTTGTCGGCAGGAAGGAGGGACGGTGCGTCATGGCGGCCAACCATATCATGATCGCCCGGGAGCACCGGTCAGCGGTGCGGGAGATGAAGAGCGCGCGAAGCCAGGTCGACGCCATGCTGCATGTCTTCGAGGCAGAGTACGGGATCGATGCCGGGGGGATTATCTGCCTCCACCTCGTGGGGGCGGGGAGCAGGGTCTCCAGCGAGTCATTCCAGGTTCACCGGGACAATGTCATTGAAACGAAGTGCGTCCTCGAGGATGCGGGGATCCCCATATTCTTCGAGGACACCGGCAGCCATTTCTTCGCGACCTATTCTCTCCGCGACCGGATGGTTTCGGTCTTCGTGGAGAACCGCTTCATCGGGAGTCACCTTTCGTATATCCTTGACATGGATCGGCTCTTCGATCTCGGCCTGGGTTCCTCCGCTCATCTTCCCGCTTCGGGGCTTCTTCCGGGGAACCGCGGCTTCGAGGACCTTGTGGAAAAGGGCGTGATCGTGTTCATCACCGGTGAAAAGAACAGGTCCGGGATATGAGCGGGCTTCATCTCCGATGCATCAGCACAGGGCTTTTCCCGCGCTCTTCTCGGAACCGTCGCGCCCCGCTTTCGTGATGACGTCTCGCCGGGGCCGATCAGAAGGCGTACAGCCTCTGGCCGGCTATGATCATCACACCCTGGCTGAAGTCGATATTCCTTCCCTTCGCGACCACGCCGCATCCCCCCATTTCAACGAAAAAGGCCCAGTGCCGCATCACGTAGACCTCGAGGGCGCCGAAAAATCGTGACGCGAAAAAGGGCCCCCTTTCCCTGGTGATGTCGTAGACCATGCCCCCCGTCACGCCTATGTAAAGGCGGCTCTGGAGATAGATCGGTGTTTTCCATATGATGCCGAGGCTCGGCATCACCATCGTGCTCCAGTGATGTCCGCCCCGGAGACCGGTAATGGGCATCTTTGAGTAATACTGGTTCGTTATCACCGGCGCGTCGAGACGCATGACAAACCCCTTCGCCAGCCCGACGTGAAAATCAAGGCCGTAGACCGGGTCCTCGTTGTAGAGCCCTACGGGGACGCCGATGCCGAAGCGTTCCCTGTAGTTAGGATCCTCGCCGGGTTTCACGGGCTGGGCGACAAGAACGCCCGTTGCCGTGAAAAGGAGGGTTGCTATCGCGGTAATAATCGCTGTTTTCATATGCAGGCGCCCCCTGGAATTATCCGAAGTGCCATAGTATGATCATCAGCGAGGCATCCTGTCGAGTATAATTTTTTCTTCTCTGTGACCGTCCCTGGAGAAACGCCACGGATGGTGTCACGGCACAAAGAAAAATATATTGCCGCGGCGGCGACGGTATGGTAGGTGGTATGGTGACCAGTGGGACCGGAGGCCGACCATGCCGAAGCTCATAGACTGCAGTATCGCCATCGAGAACGACCTGCCATCGGATCCGCCGATGATGATTCCCCGGGTCACCTACCTCGATCACGACTCCGGCGCGGAGCAGATGAAGGACGAAAAAATTTTTGCTGCCGTCGTGCGCGC
>CAZKPR010000178.1:0-7852 GCA_964554685.1 uncultured Leptospirales bacterium
AGGTGCTCCTCTCCGGGCGTACGACGTGGATCATCTGCTACGCGATAGGTAACTATCTGTGTATATCCATCGGGATAGCGTTACGGTCATTATTATAGCGCTCTCCCGTGGAGATGCAAGACTATGGAATGAAATAACATGTGAACCACGGATGAACACGGATAGACACAGATGAATAATAAGGGACTCTCTAAAAATCCGATTTGGATGTTCACTTCCGGGCATGTTCAAGGTAACAATTAGATTTTTTGTATTTGTTTCAAAATGAAAAATCTAATTTTTCGATGTGCCCACAATTGAAAGTGAATGCATGGGGCCTTGTTTTATACATGAGTCAATGCCGCTATACTATCCGTGTTAATCCGCGGTTCACTTAATTCATTGACAATTCAACGTCAATGGATCAGGAACTCTGTTTTCCAGGAGGAAGCGATGATGAGCAACGACATTCGCCTGCCGAAGAAGGGGAGAGGACGCAAGGATATCCTGAAACAGCTTCGGGACTTCGGGAAGGAGGATCCCGATTATAAACATATGCGAACCTGGAGCCTGGTCTACTACCTCGGCGAGGGGCACACGAAGTTCCTGCTGGACGCCTATGGCGCCTATTTTTCGGCGAACGGCCTGAACCCCACGGTCTTCCGTAGCCTGAAGCGCCTTGAAAACGAGGTGGTGCGGATCACCGCGGGCCTCCTGCACGGTGACCGGAACGTCGTCGGAGTCATGACCTCCGGGGGGACGGAGAGCTGTCTTCTCGCCGTGAAGACCTACCGGGACATGGGCCGCGCGAAAAAGAGAATCAGGAAGCCGGAGATGGTGATCCCCGTCACGGCCCACGTGGCCTGGGAGAAGGGGGCTGAGTATTTCGGGGTGAAGGCAGTGCGCGCCCCCCTGGACAAATCGCTCCGGGTAGACCTCCGGGCCGCGAGGAAGCTCGTGAACCGTAACACCGTGATGATACTCGGTTCCGCCCCGGAGTATCCTCATGGCATGATTGACCCGATCGAGGGCCTCGGCGAGATCGCCAGGGAGAAAAAGATACCGCTCCATGTCGACGCCTGCCTGGGAGGCTTCCTGCTTCCTTTCGCTGAGATGCTGGGGCGTTCCGTGCCCCCCTGGGACTACCGGGTCCCCGGGGTGACCTCGATTTCCGCGGACGTCCACAAGTACGGCTTCAGCGCCAAGGGGGCGTCGGTCATCACCTACCGGAGCCTCGAAATCCTGAAACACCAGCTCTTCGTGTACGAGAACTGGCCCGGCGGGATCTTCGCCTCACCGGCCCTCCTGGGCACCAGGCCCGGGGGCGCCTATGCCGCGGCATGGGCGGCCCTCCAGTCAATCGGAGAGGAGGGATACCGGAAGCTCGCGAAGACCATACTCGATACCGCGGATAAACTGAGGGCCGGAATCGGCGCCATCCCCGAACTCGAGGTCCTGGGCGATCCGGCGGGGAGCGTCTTCGCCTACACGTCAAAGAGCAGGGACGTGAACATCTATGCCGTGGGGGACCGGATGGAGGCGAAGGGATGGCAGATTGACCGTCTCCAGTTCCCCGAGGCGCTGCACGCCATGGTGACTCCCCTCCATGACAAGATCGTTTCGAAATACCTGAAAGACCTTCGGGATTCCGTGCGGGAGGTGAAGGGGAGGCCGGAGCTCGCCGAAACCGGGGGCGCGGCCATGTACGGCATGATCGCGAACATCCCCCTCCGCGGTATGGTGCGGAAGAACGTATTGAAGATGTTCGCCGAAATGTACGGCCCCGACGCGACAATGATCGACCCGGCCTCGGCCTCGATGCCGGGTGAGGGGGCGGGCGAAAAGCCCGACTTCGCCACCCGGGCCGCCATGGCGTATCTCAGGGTGCGAAACCGGTTTATGAAGAAGCCCCGGGTTTAAACCCGGGGCTGTTGATGACATGGGTGGCTGACGGGATTCGAACCCGCAACGACTGGATCCACAATCCAGGGCTCTGCCATTGAACTACAGCCACCATTTTGAGAGGCCATTATTTTTCCCGCCCGGCCGATGTCAAGAGCAAATTTCATGAAGCGCGGCCCAGAGCAGGGGACAATCTGCCGCTTTTCCCGGTTGTGGACAATAAATGTTTGACAGAACCGCCCTGTCCGTTTAAATGACACCAATGAATAGCCTCATCAGATCCTCACAGTGTCTTACCTCGAATTATATTCCAGCTTAAGCCATTGGATAGTGTTGAGACTTATTCGCCGGGGTAATCCCCATCATTCAACAGGAGTAGTCGCATGGCGAAAGGAACAGTCAAATGGTTCAACGAGAAAAAGGGATTCGGTTTCCTCACCCAGGAGGACGGCACGGAAGTGTTCGTTCACCACACGGGCATCGAGGGAAACGGGTTCAAGGTCCTCTACGAGGGCGACAAGGTCGAGTTTTCGGTGGAGAAGGGCGATAAGGGCCCCCGCGCCGTGAGCGTGCGCGCCGTGAACTGAGGAACCATTCCATTGCATGAAAAATACCGGCGGCCCCTGGCCGCCGGTATTTTTTTGTGCGCCGATATGTGTCCCCGGAATGGGGAGGGCATCGGATTACTCGTTCATCGTGTACTGGTCCTTCATGGCGTAGACGTAGTCGTTCAGCACCTTCCCGTAGCGATCGAGGTTCACCACGGGGCGCCTGATCATCTTCAGGCAGAGTTCCTGCTGCTTCTCCGTCGTCACTGATTTGCCGTAGATCTGGAGCGAGTAGCGGGAAAAGTCCCGGACCATGAAGTCGAAGATCTGGTCGACCAGCTCGTCGCTCACGCCGTAAATCTTCTTGTTCTCCAGGATGAGCTGGCCGTAGACCACCAGGGTAAAGAGTTCCCCCACGTTGAGGAGAAAGTCGATGTCCTTTCCCTGCTCCTTCATGCTGTCCATCGACGCCAGCATGAACTTCTTGAACTCCTCGATCTGTTCCTTGAACACGTTGACATTGGGGATGTCGACGCTGTTGTAGGCGATGTTGTAGTCGTGAAACTGGATGCCCCCCAGTCCCTTCGTGGGCCCCTGGTTGAACAGGAACGCGTCGTTGGCCCCGTCGCGGCGCTGGGGTATCTCCGGAAACGCGCCGGGATTGAAGAAGTAGTTCGGCATGAACTTGATGATAAGGGCCATGTTCACGTGAACCGTACCCTCGAGCTTGGGCAGCGCCCTGATGTCGCGGGCCGCCATTTCGAAGTACATGTCTTTTTCGAATCCCTTGGCGGCGATGACGTCCCAGAGGAGGTTGATCACCTCTTCGCCCTGGGTGGTGACCTTCATCTTCACCATGGGGTTGTAGAGGAGGTAGCGCTTGTCCTTCTCGTTCGCCGAACGCATGTAGTCCGTGGCCCTGAGGGCGAAGAGCTTCATGGCCACGAGGCGGCAGTAGGCGTCGGTGAATATCTGCTTTATGTGGGGGAAGTCGGTCACGAAGCTCCCGAAGAGGTTCCGCGTCGACGCGTGGTTGATCGCCTCGTAGTAGGCGTGGGTGCATATGCCGATGGAGCCCCACCCCAGGTTGAACTTGCAGATGTTGATGGTGTTCAGGGAGGCGTCCCAGGCGTCGCGCCCCTTGTCCGTGATGTCCGCCTCGGTCACGGGATAGTCGTGGAGGGCGTACTCCGCAACGTAGGACTGGTTGTCGATGACGTTCTTCACGCACTCGTATTTTTCGTGCTGTGAATCAACCACGAAGAAGACGTAGTCGCCGCTGTCGGCGATTTTCCCGAAGGTGGAGACCATGGCGGCCTTGTTGCCGTTGCCGATATAGTACTTGTCGCCGTTGGCGCGGTAGGTGCCGTCGCCGTTCGGGTAGAGCATCATGTCGCTCGAGTAGATATCGGCGCCGTGCTCCTTCTCCGAAAGGCCGAAGGCGAAGATGGCCCCTTCCTTAAGGTGCTTCACCGCGCGCTGCTTCGCCTCCTCGTTCTTTCCGATGAAAATGGGACCGAGCCCGAGCTGGGAGACCTGGAAGGTATACCAGTAGCAGAGGCCGTAGAAGCCCAGGACCTCGGCGAACTCCACGATCCGGGAGGTGTCCCATCGCGCGTTTTTGTCGCCGTAGCCGGCGGGAGTGAAGAGCTTCGCGAAGATCTGCTCCTTTTTCTGGAACTGGATAAAATCGTCGTACCAGACCCGCTTGTGATCGTCGTCCTTGATCTTCGCGAGCCCCTTGGTCTCGAAGAATTCGATCGTTTTCTCGATGATCTGCTTGGTCTCTTCATCCGAGTAGACGCGGTTTTTGAGTTTGGGGTTGAGCAGAATTTTTTCCATGCGGTATCTCCTTATTGATGATGCCCGTGATTGAAGGCGGGGTCACGTGACCCCGCCTTCAATCACGGAACCGGATATCAATCCTTCATTGCATACGTTCCCTTCAGGGCGTAGACGTGGTCCATGAATATCTTCTCGAAGCGCGCCGGGTTCGGCACCGGCGTGCGGATGATCTTCAGGGACAGCTCTTTCTGCTTCTCGCTGTTGCCCGGCTTCATGTGAATGTTAAGGGCGTACTTCGAGAAATCGCGCACCATGAAATCGAATATCTCTTCAAGGAGATCGTCGTCCACGGGGAAGAACTCCCGGCTTTCCAGGATGAGCTGGCCGTAGGCCACGAGGGTGAGGACCTCTCCCAGGGCCAGGAGGTAGTCGATGTCGGCGGACTGCGCCTTGTCGGGCCCGGCCTTCACCAGGAATTCCTTGAAGAGGGCGATCTGCTCCTTGAAGACGTTGACGTTGGGAAGGTCCACGGCGCCGTAGGCGATGTTGTAGTCGTGGAACTGTATCTTGCCCAGGCCCTTCGTCGGCCCCTGGCGGAACATGAACTCGTCGTTCGCAGGGTCGTCGCGCCGCGGAACCGGCGCGTACTCCTTCGGGTTGAAGAAGTAGTTGGCCATGAACTTGACGATGAGGGCCATGTTCACGTGGACGGTGCCCTCGAGTTTCGGCAGCATCGGGAGCTCGTGCTTGGCGATCTCGAAGAAGGGCTCGTTCTCGAAACCCTTCGCCGCGATGATGTCGTGGAGGATGTTCATCACATCCTCGCCCTCCCGGGTGACCTTCATCTTTACCATGGGGTTGAAGAGGAGGTAGCGCCGGTCCTCGGGGCCCGCGGAGCGCATGTAGTCGCTGGCGCGCTCGGCGAAGAGCTTCATGGCCACGAGCCGGCAGTAGGAATCGGTGAAGAGCCGCTTCACGTGGGGGAAATCGGTGACGTACTTCCCGTAGACGTAACGGTTTGCCGCGTGGTCGATCGATTCATAGAGGGCGTGGGTGCAGAGGCCGATGGCGCCCCATCCCAGGTTGAATTTGCAGATGTTGATGGTGTTCAGCATGTCGTCCCAGGCCTTGGGGCCCTTCTCCATGATGTCCGCGTCGGTGATGGGGTAGTCGTGGAGGGCGTACTCGGCAACGTAGTTCTGCTCGTTGACCACGTTGCGCACGCACTCGTACTTCTCGTGCTTCGAGTCAACGGCGAAGAAGACGTAGTCCCCCGTGTCGGCCATCTTCCCGAAGGTGGAGACCAGGCCCGCCTCGTTGCCGTTGCCGATGTAGTACTTGTCGCCGTTGGCGCGGTAGGTGCCGTCGCTGTTGGGATAGAGCATCATGTCGCTCGAGTAGATGTCCGCGCCGTGCTCCTTCTCCGAGAGGCCGAAGGCGAATACCGCGCCCTCTTGAAGAAGCTTCGCCGTCTTGTGCTTCACCTCCTCGTTGCTCCCGAGCCACACGGGGCAGAGGCCCAGCATCGAAACCTGCCAGGTGTACCAGTAGGTGATGCCGTAAAAACCCGTGATCTCAGAGAATTCGCAGTTGCGGTAGGTGTCCCACCGAGAATCCTTCGCGCCGTATCCAGAGGGGGTCATCAGGGTGGCGAAAATCTGGTTCTTCTTGAGGAATTCTACGAAGTCGTAATTCCATTTTTTTTCGTGCCAGTCCTTCTTGATCTGCTTCAGACCCTTTTTCTCGAAGAACTCGATAGTTTTGGTCATTATTTCCCTGGATTTTTCGTCCGGATACTTCCTCTTGTGGTGGTGGGGGTGCAGGAGAATCATAAGCCGCCTCGCCGTTGTTGTAATGTGGTTATGGACCCTTCGGGGGCGGCTGTGCGGCCCCTTGGCGGACCATGGTAAGTACCTATCAAAAGCCCGAACGCTGTTCGTAATGTCAAACATATTTCGGAAAAATTCCTTGTAATTTTTTTTGACGGGGTTTGTGATGACCAGCACGCAGCAGCACAGGAACCCGGTATGAAAAAAAGCAGTACCCTCTCCATCATGAAGACAAAGGAGCGCCAGGACCGCAAGGATCTCATCATCGACGCGGCCGAGCGCGTCTTCTCCACCAATCCCTTCACCAGGGTAAGCATGCGGGAGATCGCCCGCGAGGCGGGGATCGCCCCCTCCTCGATCTATACCTATTTCCCGAACCAGGAGTCACTTTTCGTGGAGGCCACGGTGAGGGACAGCTCCACCCTCATCGAGGAAATGCGCACCATGCTCGATGGCCCGGATTCCGGGGAGCCGATCCTTGACCGGGTGATCGACGCATTCATTGACTATATCTCCAGGCATGATTCCTACTTCCGCATGATGGTGACCTTCATGACCGTGGGAAGCCTGAACCAGGAATCGATGGAGAAGCTGAACGGCGTGGTGCGCCGCGGCTTTGACCTCTTTGAGACCGTGTTCCTCGCCATGGGTTACCGGGGCGACACGCGGATACTGGCGCACTACTGCTTCGCCATGCTGAACGGCATCCTGGTAACGTTCAGGAAACTCGAGGGCCGCAGCGACGAGGCGATTATCGACCACATGAAAAGGGTGGGCAAGGTCTTCCGCGAGATCCTCGAGAAGAGCATAGCGGGGGCGAGGGCGGTCCCATGAGAAAGAAACCGGTCATCGTGAGCGCCTCGGAGCTCGCCGAGATCCTGGACCGCTATTTCGCCGCGGCCCCGAGGCTCAACTACGCCCTGAAGATCGTGGGGCACCCGGGGATCGGGAAATCGGCCATCGTGCGGCAGGTTGCGGAGCGGAACAACCTCTTCTTCATCGACACGCGCCTCGCCTTCAAGGAGAACGTTGACCTGGGGGGCTACCCCGTGCCCGATCACGACGCGCGGCGCATGGTCTACTACCGGCCACGCTTCATCCCTCCGGAGCGCGTCCCGGATGGGTACCGCGGCATTGCCTGGTTCCTCGACGAGTCGAACCGCGCGCACCCCACGGTGATCCAGACCCTCTTCCAGATCATCACCGAGGGAACCTGCGGCGAGCATGCCCTCCCGCCGGGCACCGCCATCGTCCTGGCGGGGAACCTGGGCGAGGACGACGATACCACCATCACGGAGTTCGACGACTCCGCCCTTGACGGGAGGCTCGCCCTTTTCCAGCTCAATCCCTCGGCCCGGGACTGGCTCGCCTGGGCGGAGGAGGAGGGTATCCACCCCTCCATACGCCGCTACATCACCCTTTTCCCCGAGCGCCTCTGGGACCGGGAGCGCATCAATCCCAATCCGCGGGGATGGCACCAGGTGTCCCGCGCCATAACGGAATCGTACGGGATCGAGGGAGAGGATGAGCTCGCGGCGCGCCTCGCCTCGGATCCCGGGGGTTCACTTCCGCGCTTCATCGAGTCACTGGTGGGAAACGTCGCGGGATCGGATTTCGCGGCCCAGGTCACGGCGCCCCGGTTGATATCAACGGATGACATCCTTTCCGGGGACGGCGACAGGCTCTCCGAGATGATCGGCGGAGCGATACCCCCTGAGGACCTTCTCTGGGCCCTTTCCGGCGCCGTCCGTTCCCTCAGGGAGATGAAAACGGCCTCGCGGGGCCCCCTGGGGGGGGAAGAGCTCCGCG
>CAZKPR010000179.1:0-7803 GCA_964554685.1 uncultured Leptospirales bacterium
GACATCATGAGCGCGGGGGCACTCATCCAGTACCTCAAGGATACTCACAAAAAAGCCATCGGTCATCTCAAACCCCCCCGCAGGCTTTTCTCACGGGACACCATGGTCATGGACGACGCCACGATCGCCAATCTTGAACTCGTCAGGAACCTCCAGGACGGCTCGAAACACCGCACGCTTTTCTCAGTACTGGACCGCACCCGCACCGCCATGGGAAGACGCACCCTTGAGCGGAACATCCTCCAGCCGCTTACCGACACGAAGGCCATCGAGGCCCGCCTTGACACGGTCCAGGAGCTGTGCGAAGCCCATGACAGCACCACCCGGATATCGGCCCACCTGAAGGAGGTGCATGATATCGAGCGGCTGCTTTCCCGTTTTATCATGGGCAAGCCGCAGCCGAGGAATTTCATCGCCCTCATGCACTCCATTCAGGGCGCCATGAAATCCCGCGCCCTGCTCCTGGACTCCCCGGGGGACCGAACCGCGGCGATTGCCCGCCGCATGCCCGACATGGAGGCCCTTGCCAGGACCATCGCGAACACCATCGAGGACGACCCCGCCCTCACACCCGAACAGGGAAGGGTTATCCGACGCGGATTCAACCCGGACCTTGACCGGATTTATGAACTGAAAACGAACGCCAAGAACTGGATCGTGGAATACCAGGAAGAGGAGAAAAAGAGCCTGGGCCTGCCCTCGCTGAAAATCCGCTATAATAAGATCATCGGATACTACATAGAAGTGAGCAAGGCCCAGGCCCGGGCGATGCCGGAGACCTACCTCCGAAAACAGACCCTTGTAGGATCGGAACGGTTCACGACGGAAAAGCTGCAGAATTTTGAAACGGAAATCCTCAGCGCCTCGGAAAAGATCGTGCGTATCGAGAACGAGGAAATCGACCGTCTCACCGCTGCCGTCCTTGCCGCCCGGGAGGACCTTCAGTCACTTGCCGGAGCGGTCGGCGACCTTGATTTCTTCGTATCCCTTTCGAGCGTTGCCCTGGAAAACCGTTATATCCGCCCGGTTTTCAACGAAGGAAATGCAATACATATCCGCGAAGGGCGCCATCCCGTGGTGGAAAAATACTACACGCGGGAGGTCTTTATTCCCAATGACGTATTTCTTGACGACGGGGGCACCATCATCGCCATTATTACGGGACCGAACATGTCGGGAAAATCCACCTATATACGCATGGCAGCCATGATCCAGCTCATGGCCCAGATAGGTTCATTCGTTCCCGCCCGGGAAGCGGTCCTCTCGGGAGTTGACCGCATCTTCACGAGGATCGGCGCCTCGGACAACATAGCGAGGGGTGAGTCTACATTCCTCGTTGAAATGAACGAAACAGCCCACATCGTCAACAACGCGACGCCGCGGAGCCTCGTGGTCATGGATGAAATCGGGCGCGGTACGAGCACCTACGACGGCCTCTCAATCGCCTGGGCCGTCGTCGAATACCTTCTCGGCTATCTTAAGGCGAAAACCCTGTTCGCCACCCACTACCACGAACTCACACGCCTGGGGAACAGGAAGGGCGTCGTGAACCTCAACGTCCTGGTGAGGGAACGGATTAATGGCATCGATTTCCTCCACAAAATTGCCCCCGGCGCTGCCGACAAGTCGTACGGCATACACGTGGCGAACCTCGCGGGAATTCCAAAACCAATCATTAGCCGCGCCGAGGAGGTTCTTCGGGACCTCGAAAAAGGCAAGGGCTCCATGAAGAAGCCGAATGAAGATAAGGGTGACCGGTCGGGACAGCTTGAGATCTTCAACGCGTCAAATCACCTTGTGATCCAGGCAGTCAAGGGAATTGATCTTGACGCGATTACACCCCTTGATGCCCTGAATGAGCTCAGCAGGCTGAAAAAGCTCATAGAATAGGGCGCCTCTCGGTTACCCTCCAGCATCCTGCCTGCCATACGCGCGTCATGACGACAAGCGGGCTCATCCAGCCAGAAATGGGCGCGGGGATTAAAACAGCGGCGTAAAAATATAAAAGGGTGGAAATTACTTGATTTTTTGCCGAATTTATTGTTAGTGAGTACCATATCGGTTCGGCAGGAACAAAGAGGAAGAATGAGCGATACCCAGTTTAAAGTCGAGAATTATCTCGCGAATTCCTTTGTCATTGTCGAGGGCAAAAAAAACGCGAATAATTTCTATATCATATTGAAGGGCAAGGTCAAGGTGGCCAAGGAGAACCCGGTCCTTTCCACGGATCCCTTCTCGATCCTCGGACCCGGAGATTTCTTCGGGGTCGTCTCCTGCATGAGCGGCCATGCGCGCATCGAATCCGCCGTCGCCCTTGAGAACGTGTCGCTCATATCCGTTGAACGCGAAAAGTTCGGGCTCCTCATCCAGAAGAATCCCGCCGTGGCGATGAAGATTATCAGGTTTTTCAGCAGGAAGCTCCGCGACTTCGACCAGGCCATAACGAATCTCACCTTCAAGGACTTCGCCGAGGAAGATCCCTCGCACCTCTTCACGACCGGTGAGTATTACATGAAGCAGAAATCCTTCAATCATGCCGCCTACGCCTACCAGCGCTACCTGCAGTACCGCCCCGACGGGTCCAACCGCGACAAGGCCATACAGCGCCTGCAGTCGCTGAAGGCCCCTCTCAAGGCGACCACGCCCGGGCAGCAGGTGGGTATGAACCGCCGTTATCGCGATAACACCATGATCTTCTCCGAGTACGAACCCGGGGATGAACTCTTTATCATACAGCAGGGGAAGGTCAAGATCACGAAAATCGTCAACGAGGAAGTACTACTGGCGGTTCTGAAACAGGGCGACATTTTCGGCGAGATGGCGATTCTCGACAACAAGCCGCGGAGCGCGTCGGCCATTACCTTCGGCGAGGTTGAGGTGCTCGCGATCAACAAGTCAAACTTCGAGAGCATGGTCCAGGCGCAGCCGCAGCTGGCGACCCGCCTCATACAGCTCCTGAGCGAACGCATCTGGACCGCCTACCGCCAGCTCGAAAACCTGATGATTCGCGACCCCCTGGGCAGAATCTACGACACCCTCCTCATCCAGATTGAAAAGCATAAAATCAGGATCTATCCCAAGCAGGTCCACAATTTTGAATTCGGGACGAGGGAGCTGATAAACATGGTGGGGCTGCCCCCCGAAAAAGGCGACATGTACACCGTACAGCTTCTCGAGGACAAGCATTTCCTCCTCGAAGCGGGCAAGCTGATCTGCACCGATCTCCAGGAGCTTGAAAAGACGGTCCTTTTCTACAGGAAAAAGTCTGCAATGGAAAGGAAACGTGAAGCCAGCAAGAACAGTTAGCATTGCCCTTGTCATCATCGCATCCCTGCTCCTTCTCATTACCTCCGCCGCGGGGCTCTTCATGCTCCTATATCCGAAAGAAAAGCTGCTGGCATTCGCGGCGTCCCGTGCCAGCGCCGCCCTCGGCAGGAGCGTGTCGGTCAGTGGTATAGGCTACCGTTTCTTGGGACTTACCCTCGAGGGCGTTACGATACATGAGGGTGACGGATCATCTCCCGTCCTCATAGCTGCCGACAGGGCGCACCTCATTCTTTCTCCTTTCTCGATTCTTCAGATGCGGCTCGATTTCGATTCGGTGACCCTGGAGGGGGCTTCATTTTCCATTACCTTCGACGCGAATGGCCGATCGAACATCGAAGTGCTTATTGATGAGTTTGCCCGTGAGGAAGGATCAAGCGTCGATGCGTCGCTGTCGCGCCTCGGGCTCAATGAAGCACGCGTTATCCTGGCCGACCCCCCGCCGCGCCTGGCCCCCCTCGAGGGCGACTATCTCATCAACGGACTGGTAACGTTCGGCGAGAGGACCGAAATCCGGGACTGCGAAATCATACTTCCCGACAACCGCGGCATTCTTCGCCCCTCGCTTTCAATTGCGCGTGGGACCGATCCCGCCGTATCGGGAAAGGTACGGCTCGTCAATACGTCCCTCGCCTGGGTTTATCGCTGGGCGGGTGGCCTCGACCTTCCCTTCCGTGTAGTAAACGGAACCATCGATGATTGTGTCATTACCGGTAGTACGGTAAAGGGGGCCGTCACGGTATCGTCGACCATCCTGGGCTCCGCCGCACCATTACGAGCCACCGGCGCCTTCACCGTCGATATCCCCGGCCGCACGATAGCCGTGGGACCTCTTCGAGGATCTGTCGATGAATCGTCATTTCTTATTGAATCGCTTGTCATCCCCATGGGGAAAAAACCGTCCCGGTTCAGTATCTCTTCGATCGACGCATCCGTGAAGGACCTGGCCCCTCTCCTCACCATCATCCCCTCGCGGCTTTCGGGGAGGCTCCGGGGAAACCTGCGATTCGACAAGGGCCTCTACAATGGGTCCCTTTCCATAAGCGAGGGAGGATACGATCCCGAGGGAGGGGTCCTGAGCGGGCTCAATGCCCGGATCGATATCGTCGACGGTTTGTTCAACCGATCGGGCATCCCATTCCGATTCCTCGGCAACCCGTGCGTGCTCTCCATCGCATCGACGGATTCATCCCTCTCGCGCATTTTTGTCACGGTCAGGTCGGAGTCTTTCGTCTATGACAGCGTCGCACGTCCACCATCCGGAACCGGGGGTCCGCTTAATATACCCATCGAGATAACAGGCCTCGTGGAGGCCCGACGCCTCGCAATCGGATCCCATGAGATGGAAGGGCTGAAGCTGAACTACCGGCTCTCGGGCAACAGCTTCGTATTATCCGATTTTCACTTTATGTACGCCGGCGGAAACGTATCCGGGCGGGGAGTGATCACCATGCCCCAGGGTCCGCCGCGGATATCGCTGTCCATGGACATGAACAATCTCAGGGTCCAGAGTGCCCTCGCGCACAACGAAAAATTTCACAACAGGTTTTTCGGGATACTGAAGGGGAAAGCGACCGTAGATGCGGAACTGAGCAACAGGATCCTCGATTCGGCCACCGGCTCAGTGGAGTTCAGCATCGAAAGGGGCAAACTGGTCGACACGGGGATCCAGGACGGCCTCGGCATACTCCTGTCGGAACTCCGGTACAGAATCAGGGACATCGACTTCTCGGTGATATACGGCAACGTGGGAATCAGAGGCTCCCGGTACCAGGTCAACTCCTTCGTGTTCAATTCCCACTCCCTCCGGCTCAGGATGTCGGGATCTTTTGACAGGAATCTGATCGCGAGTCCCCTGGACATCACCCTCGAATTCACGCGTGAGTTCATCCAGGACCTTCCCGGCGTCATCACCCCATGGCTCGGCGGCTATCTCTCGGGGGAATGGTATTCCGTGCCTTTCGTGATGACGGGCGATATGACTGACGGGAAAAACCTGAAGCGCGCGGATTGAGGGGGTAACGGGGATCAGTACCGCGAATCGGCGAAGTCGACCCATCCCCCCGCCATGACGAGCTGGCGGTCAAAATCGGACAGATTGAAACCGATCCGCTCCACCTCCCCGCCCGCGGTGACGATGAACGTCGATTTCTCAATATCGGTTTCGATCGAAACATCGTGCTTTTTCGAGAGGTTGAAGAGCATATCGATCGTCTGGGCCGGAAGCTCCACGGCCATCATGCCGCAGTTGTACATGTTCTGACGAAAAATTCTCGCGAAGCTATCCGCGATGACAAGGCCGATGCCGTTCACCTCGAGGGCCCAGGGCGCGTGCTCCCTGGATGACCCGCATCCGAAATTCGAGCGGGTGACAATGACATGCTTGCCCGCAAGGTCACTCGAGGGATTAAAGCCCTCGAGAGTGAGGCCTTCAAGGGCGTGGGGGCCCAGCGCTTCCTTCGTCATCTCCGTGAGATATTTCGCCGGTATGATCTCGTCGGTATTGATGTCCGACCTGTCGAGAAAAAGGACGTTTCCGCTGAATTCCCTCATTACCGATCCTTTCCTCCGTAGAGTTCTGAATTGACAATCGAGCCCGCCAGGGCGGTGGCCGCGGCGGTGGCGGGACTCATGAGATGGACCATCCCGCCCTCTCCCATGCGCCCCCGGAAGTTCCTGTTCGTCGTGGCGGCGCAGGTCTCGCCGGGGGCGAGAACACCGTTGCTCATGCCCAGGCACGCGCCACAGGTAGGATTGGTCACGCAGAAACCGGCGTCCATGAATATCTTGAGGACCCCCTCCTCCATCGCCTTTCGGTATATGGTCGGGGTAGCCGGGGAGACGACGCCCCGCACTCGGTCGCTTATGGTCCTGCCCTTCAGTACACGCGCCGCGGTCCGGAGATCCTCCAGGCGTCCGTTGGTGCAGGACCCGATATAGATCTGGTCTACAGGGGTGCCTTCGAGCTCCCGGACCGGCTTCACCTGGTCAGGTCGGTAGCCGAAGGTCACCAGGGGCTCGAGATCGGACACATCGTGGTGCATGACCCGTTCGTACTTCGCGTCTTCGTCCGAAGCCCACCGCCGGTAATCTTCCAGTGCCGCCTCCCGCGAGGGATAGTCGCCCTTGATGAACTCCCAGAGATAATCGACCGTCGTGGAGTCCGGGAGACAGATGCCGCTTGTGGCACCCGCCTCGACCGCCATGTTGCAGAGGGTCATTCGCGATTCCATGCTCATCGCCGCAACGACGGGGCCGCCGAACTCGATGACCATGTTGGTGGCACCGTTTACCCCGATTTTCGATATAATCGAGAGGATCACGTCCTTCGCGAAGACGCCCTCCGGAAGGCTTCCTGTGATCTCGATTTTCATGGTTTTCGGAGCCGTGAAGGCGCATACGCCCTTAAGGATCGCGACCTCGAGATCCGTTGTCCCGACCCCGGCTGCAAAGGCGCCGAACGCTCCGTGCGTGCATGTATGGGAATCACCCATGATAATGGTGTATCCCGGCCTCACGAACCCCATTTCCGGGAAAAGCGCGTGGCACACGCCGTTGCGCCCTATATCGAAGAAATCGCGTATTCCATGCCTGCGCGCCCAATCGCGCAGGACCTTCCCCTGGATGGCGGTATTGCTGTCCTTGGCGGGGGATACGTGATCGATAACGGCCTTGATCTTCGTGGGATCGAAAACCCGGTCCTTGCCCCTTGCGACGAGATCCATTATGGCGATCGGCGTCGTCACCTCGTGGCAGAACACGGCGTCTATCGCCAGTACGTGTATCCCCGAAGCGGGGCTGTCGATGCGGTGCGCATCGAATATCTTTTCCGCTATTGTTGAACCCACCGGTCACCCGCCATTAAATTCGTGTATTGCCGACGGATTCGGGCTCGCGCGCCCGTTCCTCACCGTCGGCGACGGCACTCTCACCCGTTTTCCTGAAATGAATCGTCCTGCCCCGGTGAAGCACCTTGAGGGTGACCGGCTCATGGATTTTTCCTCTCAACAACTCGTCGGCAAGCCTGTCCTCAATTTCATTCTGTATGAGCCTCCTGAGGTTTCGCGCCCCGGAGTTGTCATCGAATCCCTTTTTCACGAGATATTTTTTTACCCCGGCCGAAAATTCAAGCCGGATTGTTCGTTCGCTCAGTTTCCCGTTTATCCGGGCAAGCATCATATCGACGATTTTTCCGAGATGCCCCTGGTCAAGGCGGTGGAAGTACACCACCTCGTCGATCCTGTTGAGGAACTCCGGGCTGAACACGCGCCTGAGTTCATCGGTGACCTTTTCCCTGGCCCCGTCATCCCTTGTCTCTTCTCCGCCGAACCCCATCTTTCCCATCTTCTGGTATTCGCGGGTACCGAGATTGGAGGTCATGATCACGATGGCGTCCCGGAAGCTGACGGTGGTCCCCGATCCGTCGGTAAGCTCTCCCTCCTCAAATCTCTGCTGGAGGATGTTGAACACGTCGGGATG
>CAZKPR010000180.1:0-7772 GCA_964554685.1 uncultured Leptospirales bacterium
TGGTACCCATCCCCGCGACAAAGACATCAACGTTGCCCCCGGTGTCGCGGATTATCTCAGGTGCCGTTGTCTCATAATGGGCGCGCCAGTTCGCATCATTCTCGAACTGGTTTGGCATGTAGTACTGTTCCGGAAAATGTTCCTGGATATGATGCGCCCTGGTGATGGCGCCGTCGGTCCTGTCGCAGCCCGGGGTGAGTTCAAGTTCCGCCCCCATGGCGATAAGGATCGATCTTCGTTCTTCGCTCACGCAGGCGGGCATCGTGAGTTTTATCCGGTACCCCATCGCAGAGGCTATCATCGCCATCCCGATCCCCGTGTTTCCCGACGTGGGTTCGAGAATGACCTTCTCATGGGTCAGGTCACCGGTTTCTACGGCTTTTTTAATCATGTAGAAAGCAGGCCGGTCTTTCACGGAACCGCCCGGGTTGGCCCCTTCAAGCTTGGCCAGGATCCTGACACCCGTTTCATCGGGATTCCATATCCGGTCCATCTCGACAAGGGGGGTATTGCCTATGGCATCCAGTACACTTATGGCGATCTCTCCACGGGACTGACTGATGGTCCCTGTCCGGATTCAACTATCAGCGATTTCGATCACCTATTTGCAAGTATTTTTTGAGCACCCCCAAAAATAATTGTGTGCCGTCAAGCTCATGCCGTGCTGTTCACGCTGCCCTGGCTTGGTTACCGAAAATAAAGTACTCCAGGAAACGATCGCCCTATTCGCACCCATAAGAACCGGGCGACCGCAGCATTGAAGTTTTTGTCTTGATTATTTCCCCATTCATCATATTTCTGTCGGATGAACTCTTGGAATCCGGGTCACGCCCTTCCCCGGGTGCTCGTGCCCGGGATAACAATGGGCACATTATCACATACTTAATTTTCCACCTGGAGACAGAATACTATGCATGCGGCACTTACGGGAGCGAGCGGACACATCGGCGCAAGCCTGGGGCGCATGATACTCGGCCAGGGACGCGACCTTCGCGTACTGGCGCGCAATGACCGCCGCGCCATCGAGGGACTGGATGTCGAAATCATCACGGGGGACGTCCTTGATCCCGGTTCTCTCATCCGGCTCTGTGACGGCGCGGATACCGTATTCCATCTCGCGGCGCGCATTTCCCTTGCCGGTTCCGACGGGGGGATGGTGGAGAAAGTCAACATCGAAGGCACGAGAAACGTGATCGAAGCCTGTCTGAAATGCGGGGTAACACGCCTGGTCCACTTCAGTTCGATACACGCCTATCGCTCACCGGGCCGCGGAGAGGTCATAGACGAAACCACCGAACTTGCCCTGGGGCACGATGAATTCCCCTACGACCGCTCGAAGGCTATCAGCCAGAAAGAGGTTCTTGAGGCGGTTGACCGCGGGCTTGATGCCGTGGTCCTCAATCCAACGGCAGTGCTTGGCCCCCATGACTACAAGCCCTCGCGTATGGGGGAGACCCTGATGAACATCTACCGCAACCGTTATCCCGCCCTCGTTGACGGAGGATACGACTGGGTTGACGCGCGCGATGTCGCGGCCTGCGCCCTGGAGGCGGAAAAGAAGGGACGGGCCGGAGAAGCGTATCTCGTAAGCGGCCACTGGCGCCATGTCTGTGACGTCTCCAGGGTCGTTTCCGCTCTCTATGAAAAAAAGACCCCCACCTTCGCGACGCCGATGTGGCTCTGCGTTTTCCCGGCCCACCTGCTTCTTGCATTTTCGAAGCTCACCGACAATGACTTCAATTTCACACCCTATGCCCTTAAAACGGTGCGAAGCCATCGACTGATATCCCATGAAAAAGCGAGCCGTGAACTCGGATACGCGCCCCGCCCCATCGAGGACACGATACGCGATACCATCGACTGGTTCATCTCCTCCGGAATGCTCGGCGCGTCCTGATCATTCCGGGACAACCCGCTCCTCCGTGTCATTTCTTCCGATGCCGCATGAAGAATTTACAGATCAATTCCACCGCGTCTTCCCCGCCCCCTTCGATCGTCCGGGACCGACCGTCGCGCATTCCCGCCCCCGGCCAAACGTGTCCGCCGCCCTGTATTGCGACCAGGACCGTTTCCCTGGAGGGATCACCGCATTCAAATGATAACCGGTAGGACCGCGTATCGTTCCCCCCCTGAAATTCAGGCATGGGTTCGACACCGGCCCTTCCCGCGCACCCGTTGTTCCATGCCCAGAAGAGGAACGTATCGAGCACGGACAGGACCTCGCCATGATCTTTTTTTCGCCGCAGAAGACGCCCTCCACTCCATGGGACCGTGCGGTCCTCGGTTCCATGGATGAGGAGCATCGGCACGGGAGTCCGCCGTTCCCGACGGGCTATCTGCTTGGGCAATGTACCGGAAACCGATGCGACTGCCGCGATGATTTCCGGCACATCCAGCCCTACCCTCAGGGCCATCATGCCGCCGTTTGAGAATCCTGCGACGTACACCCTTTCCGGATCTCCGCCATGCTGGTCAACAACGTGGGCCACCAGCCGTTCGATGTATTCGACGTCGTCCACGCCATCCATGTAGGAAGGTGAATGAGGGTCAACCCTCCCGTCATTCCAGAAAGGACCCGCCGCGTCGGGATACAGCACCATGAAATCGTCCCGCTCTGCAAAGCGGTTGAAGTCAAGAAGCTCTCTCATCGCGGCGCCGCATCCCTGAGCTCCATGGAGAACGACTACGACGGGCCGTTTCTCCCGGGTCGCCTCTCCCGATGGGATGAAGAGCTCGTAGGCGCGCTCACGGCCACCGACATGCAGGGTGCTGCTGACCAGCCTGCTTTCCTCAGCCCCGGCACCGGGAGCAGTGAAAGATACCGCGGCCACTGCAGCGTAGATAATGAAACAGATAACAAGACTTCGCATATGTCGATCCTTCGTGTGGAAACAGATACCGCATTTCACTACCCGCGGGCAAGTATATTTTTTCATGACATCAATAAAGGTGTTGATGCCACCCGAACGTTTCATGCCCACTTCGTTAAACACCTCAACCGCCCGGGTGGTCCGGTGAAAATCGATGCATTTTGCCGTTGACAGGATACCCGGACTTGATCCCATGCGTACATCAGCGAGGAGGAATACGATGAACCTGCACGACTATTTTGAATCAAAACGCGGACTGGGTGTCCTGGCAACCGCAGATTCCGACGGCAACGTCAACATGGCGGTCTATTCAAGGCCCCACGTTATCGACGATGAAACCATCGCTTTTATTATGGGGGACCGGAGGAGCCATCACAATCTACTCGCCAATCCAAGGGCCTCGTTTCTTTTCCGGGAGGGTGACGCGGGTTACGCGGGGATGCGCCTTTATATCGAGAAAATCCGGGAGGAAAAAAACAGCCCCCTGATCGATGACCTTCGGAGGAAAAAGAGGGCTGAATCCGCGAAGGTGGATGACGCGGACCGTTTCCTGGTTTTCTTTCGTATTACCGAGCGCCGTCCACTGGTGGGGGATTCGGACTAACGAAGGCGCCGCAATATATCGTTGACAGCGCGCGGGGCAAGGGTTAGTATCACGGATAAGGACAGTTACATGCTTCCCTCCTGCTACGATAAAAAGGGAGAGGTGATCGACTTTTACGCGATTTTCAATCTCGCCCCGTCGGCGGGACTCCCCGAGGTACAGGCCGCCTTCCGCGCCCTCGTCAAACGGTACCATCCCGACACATCGAAAAACCCGGATGACAACCTGACGGAAAAACTTGACCTGATCATCCGCGGTTACCGCATTCTCGCCGACGAGGGAAACCGCATCGAGTATGACCGCCTTCTCTTCGCGAGCTCGAAAAGGAACGTGCGCGGCGATACGATCATTTCGAAAAAGCGGATAAAATACTCCGCGACCCTGGGCGAAATGCTCAAGGCCCGGCTCCTGCCGAAAGGAATGAAAAGAAAGGACATCATCTACAACTTCGGACAGGACATAGAGATATTCGTCACCATGTCCGAGGCCAGGAGGGGGGCCGTCGCCTATCTCGATCTACCGGCGAGGATGATCTGCCCGCTGTGCCGCGGGAGCCAGTCCGATGCGTCGGGCAAATGCCGTGTCTGCAGCGGGGTGGGAAGGATACACACCACCTCGCAGCTCGAGGTGAGAATACCTCCCCACGTGGACGAAAGCACCTTCATTGACGTGGATCTTATGAAAATCCGCCCCGACAAGATGACGGGATTCACCATGAAAACCCTGCGGATCAAGATAAGCCTTCTCGATGGCCCCTGAGGAAAACGACGGCCTTACCCCAGCAGCCTGCGGATATCATCCTTGAGTCGAATCATGACATTGAGATCGCCCTCCACCTTGAGACGCCCGGAGGTCCAGGCGTCAAGCTGGTTGAGTTCGCCGCTCTGAAGAGCGCGCCAGTCCTCGAAACTCGATCTGACGGTGCACAGCGGCGCATCGAGGACGCCCTCGCGGCGTTCAGCCCCGCCGTCCTGCCATATGATATGCCAGTCCCCCCCTCCCGATCCCGAGAGGTGGAACTGCACCGTGAGCCTGTCGTCACCGCCTTCTGTCGGTGCACCGGGCGGAGCGCCCGGGGACGGCATCCCAAGGAACGACGCGAGCATCCTCGTGCAGTGATTGTTGCCGATCATGTCCCCGTAGTTATGCATCCCGAGTCGCATGAGTTTCTTGATGACCGAGACGAGGATAAGACCGAACCGCGTCGCGGCGAATATCTCGTTGTAGCGGCCATGCCTCACCGCGTGGCCGGTGATCTCCTCGTACCGCCGCACGGTTTCATCGGCCCCGGGGAGCCCTTCAAGCCGAGGGAGCCGGTACTCCTCCGCAAGGTAGCTGTCGATAAAGATGAACCACGCGAGGTCCGCCTCCGGATCGCCGAGGAACGCCATCTCCCAGTCAAGGACCGCCACGATCTCACCGCTCTTCTCGTCGTAGAGCATGTTTCCGATACGCGCGTCGCCCCAGCAGAGGGAGACCCTCTCCGGCTCGTACCTGTTCTCCCGGAGCCACTCAAGCGCCCTTTCGAGAACGGGGTGTTGTTCCAATGGATCGTCGCGCGTCCAGTCGAGATATCTTTTCCAGTAATCGAGCTGCCGGTCGATCGGGCCGGTCCCGGCCCCGGGAACCCCCAGGAATTGTAGTTTCGCCGCCTTCCAGTCCGTCGTATGTATCCCGGCCATGACCGAGAGTGAATCCCACCAGAGGGTCCTCCGCTCATCGGGCGTCATCTCCCAGAGCATGCCGGAGCCATGGTAGGAGGGATAGTCCTTCGGCATGGTCCCCCTGAGCCGCTCCATGATATAGAAGGGTGTCCCGATCACATCCTCGCGGTCCTCGATCCACCACATGGCCGGCACCGGCACCGATGAGCCCTTCAATGCCTTCATTATATGATACTGGTGTGAAAGGTGGTAATCGGGAAAAACTCTATGGTCGGCCGGGGGGCACCGCAGCACCATGCCCTGCTCATGCCGTGTTCCCCCTTCCTCCCAGGAAAGGTCGAAAAGATAGGTTTCGTTCGAAAGGCCCATGCCGGGCTTCTGGATTCCCGAGATCGTGATCCCCGAGGCCCCCTTCATCTGTTCCCGGAGCCACGGCGTCAGGCGGGAGATTATCCGTTCAGCCGTATCCTGTTCCTTATTCATCTCATGAACATGGGAGATTGGCAGCGCCGCTTCCCCCTCCACCTCCTCGTCATCATTACACCACCCGCGCGCGTCAGTATGACAGGTACCCATACCGCGGATATTTACCTATAAGCACGAGCTCGACGATTCCGTACCCCACCTCATCGCCTGAACGAAGCTCGCACATGAAATCCTCGAGAAACGAAACCTCGCGGAAGACCCCGGGATCGGTAAGATCGAGGGTAAACCCGTCGCAATACTCTTCTCCCATCCAGAGGCCGTGGACGAATCCCCTGAAACCGAAATATCCACCCGCCCTGATGTGGCACGTGGAAAGGGGGCGCACTTCAATCTCCACGGGGTCTCCATTCTCCGGATGCAGCGTGACCGATCCTCCGCGTATCTGCCGCACATCGGGACGGAATGTGAATGAATGATTTATACCGGACAGTATTAGTTCATCCTTTTCCGATTTTTCTGGATAAACCAGTGCGCCGCTGAAGGAGATAACGCGGGAATCCCAGTCCTCCCGCGTATGATAGGTGACTCCCCAGCCGTCGAACTGTCCCAGCATGAAATTGTAGAAGTACCCGACGGGAACTTCGCCCGGCTGCACGCCGGTTTCGGGAACCCCGCCGCCACGGCGAATCCCCCATGAATGGTCACGCTCGGCGCGCCAGGAGGACTGGTCTATCTTCACGCGGGTTTCCCCGGCGCGAATCCACCCCTCGGGGCGCCCCACCTGCACGTACCTCTTTACATTTTCAAGAATACGTCCCCTGGTGCGGTTAAACTGGGCGGCCTCTTCGTGGGGCGGCATTACGGCGATGAAGTCGATCTCACCCTCGAGTCCGTGGTCATTTGCACCGATGGTGAGACGCACCCTTCTCATCGGTTCAATAATCTCGTACTCAAGGGGCCCGACACGCACCCGGTCGAATCCGGGCCGAAGGACCCGGGAGGCCCGCAGGCAATGCTGGGTCTTCCCTTCTATTACCAAGCAGGCGAAGGCGTCCATGATGTTCCGGTTCGGGTAGTGGCCGAAACCCGCGACGAACTGGTAACGGCCCGTCGTGTCATGGACGGAGCACCAGATTCTCTCGGTCCATTCCCTGGCGCTCGTGGCGACGCTTTCAAAGGTATCCACGGTCTGATGGCACAGGAATTCATCATACCTGGTAAGCATGGCGGCCTCGTGTTTTTTTATTTGAACAAGGCGTGCATGACGCGGCATGCATATGTTTAATCACTCATCCGACGGTAATTCTGGACCAAGCGTGATTTTTTGTCAATACAATTGATCTCACCGAAGTGTGCTCGAACAAAAGCGCTTTACTCGATTATGCCGTCGCGTATGATTGCCCCGTATGGACCGGGCGAGGAGACCCTCGCGGGTACCGGTCAGGAGCGGAAGAACGCGATGAAAAGATATTTCAACCATGACACGCGGGGACGCACCGCCGTCGTGACCGGGGCCTCGAGCGGTATCGGCGCCGCCTTCGCGCGCCGACTCGCGGCGGAAGGCTTTGACCTGGTGATTATCGCCAGGAGAAAAAAACTCCTCGATGACCTCGCCGCCGAAATCGCCGCGGACCATGGCGTGCGGACAAGGGTACTTGTATCGAACCTCGCCGAGGGAAAGGGGCTCATGCGGGTTCTCAGGTTGATCGGATCAGACGCAACGATTGAACTACTCGTCCACAGCGCCGGGTTCGGGACCAGGGGTCACCTCGTGGACGTGGCCGGGGAAAAAACCGATGCCATGATCCACCTTCACGTTACCGCCACGACGGCCCTCTCCAGGGCGGCCGCGGCCGCCATGAAGGCCCGTGGACGGGGCTGGATCATCAACGTGTCATCAATCGGCGCGTTTTTCACCACGTCCCACTACGTCGTGTACTCCGCCACCAAGGCCTTTATTAACATGTTTACCCTTGGTCTCAAGGACGAGCTCGAGGGGACCGGCGTCGTTATACAGGCCCTCTGTCCCGGCCTTACCGATACAGGATTCATGCGAACCGAGGAGTACCGTGACTTTAATTACGGCGACATACCCGCCTTCGCATGGATGACACCCGAGGAGGTGGTGGAAAAGTCTCTCGGGGCGCTCAAACGTAATGCAACGGTGGTGGTGCCGGGTATCGGCAACAGGATTTTCGTTTCCCTCCT
>CAZKPR010000181.1:0-5730 GCA_964554685.1 uncultured Leptospirales bacterium
GCGTGAGAAACGGAACCGCCTCTCGAAAGAGATCGGACGGAAGAAAGCGGGTAAGGAAAACGCCGACGAACTGATGGGCCAGGTCCAGGGACTCTCCGACGAAATCAAGGGATGTACCGACGCCCTGGCCTCCCTTGACGAGGAGTTCCGCGACATGCACCTCTCGATCCCGAACATCCTCCACGAGTCGGTTCCCGCCGGGAAGGACGAAAAGGACAACCCCGTGGTGCGCACCTGGGGAGAGAAGCCCGGGTTCTCTTTCACCCCGAAACCCCACTACGAGCTCGGCGTCGAACTGGGCATCCTCGACTTCGAGCGGGGCGTGAAGCTCGCCGGGACACGATTCTATGTCTACCGCGGGCTTGCGGCGCGCCTCGAGCGGGCCATCATCAACTTCATGCTTGACCTTCACACCGGCGAGCACGGCTACACCGAGGTGTTCGGCCCCTTCATCGTCAACGACGAAAGCATGACCGGGACGGGGCAGTTCCCAAAATTCAAGGACGAGTATTACCGCATCGAACGGGACGGGCTCTCCCTCATCCCCACCGCGGAGGTGCCACTGACGAACCTCTACCGCGACGAGATACTGGAGGCCGAACAGCTCCCCCTGAAAATTACCATGCAGTCCGCCTGCTTCCGACGCGAGGCCGGCGCCGCCGGCAGGGACACCCGGGGCCTGATCAGGGTCCACCAGTTCCAGAAGGTCGAGCTGGTGAAGTTCGTTGAGCCGGAGACATCGCTTGACGAGCTGGAGAGCCTCACCCGCGACGCCGAGGAAGTGCTGCAGAAGCTCAATCTCCACTACCGGGTGGTGCTTCTCTGCGGGGGCGACACCTCGGCCTCGTCGTCGAAAACCTACGACATCGAGGTATGGATGCCAGGGATGGACCGGTACGTGGAGATATCCTCCTGCTCGAATTTCATTGATTACCAGGCGCGGCGCGCGAAGATTCGCTACCGGAAGGGACCGGGTCAGAAGCCGGAATATCTTCATACCCTGAACGGATCCGGCCTCGCCGCGGGAAGAACCCTGGCGGCGGTCATGGAGAACTACCAGACCGAAAAGGGAACGATAGAGGTGCCCGAGGCCCTCAGGCGCTACATGGAGTAGCGCCCCACCGCGGCGCGCGGGCACCTACGCCGCGCCGTCGATTTCGTAGCGCTGCCGTATCTCATCAAGGAGACGCTCCTCCTCAGGGGAGATGTTCTGGTCGGCCTCGGCAGCCTTTTTCATCAGTTCGAATATCTTCCGCTGCTTTTTTTTGTCCTCGGGCATGCGGATGACGAGACGCCCGGCCCGGGCCATCTGGAAGAACGGCTCAAGCTTCGACACGTCGTATCCCCATTTACTCCCCAGTTCACCGGCGAAACGGCGCTCTTCCTCACGGTACTCCCCGTCAGCGGCGATCAGGACCATGACATTATTGAAAGCGTAATCACGCACGTCATAGAGCCTGTCGATGCTCTCGGGTTTCACCCGGTAGGCGAATTCCGAACCATGCTCCGACAGGTAACTCCGATACTCGTCCATGGACATGATGTCGGTGATGATCCATTCTGCGCCGGTGCTGTTCATAACCGATCCGCAGTACCGGCATTCGACGGCAAGGGAATTCTCCACGGGGGCACCGCAGCTCGGGCAGCTGTGGGCGTAGAGGGATCCCTTTGACTCCGCGGCATTCTTATCGCGGCTCATGAAGATCACATCGGTCTGGGAAACCACGGACTGGTCGAGCTTCACTGCCCGGCCGCCCTCCACCTTCACCCTCTGGTAAGAGGATTTCACCGCGATTGCCAGGACGTTCTTCCCGTCTTTCTCGGCGACGCCGACAAGATGAACGCGGTTCAGGTATATCCTGTTGTAGGCCACGCGGGATCCCGGATCCGGCATGCCGATCTTGTCGAAGGCGACATCGCTGACGAAACGCCTCATGATGGCGGGATCGCCGAGGGCCCTGGCGGTCATGATCTGCAGGTAGCCGTTGCTCGCCTTGTCTTCAATGAGCTGCACGGCAAAATCATCATTCTCGTCGATAAGCCGGCGGACTTTCTCGGTCAGGTCGGGGGACTTACCCAGCCCCTGAGGCGTGCCCACGTAATCGTCAGCCTGTGTGATTTCCGAAAGAACCCAGTCGTATTCGCCGGAGTTGGTAAGGGTCCCGCAGGAGACGCATTTGCTCACCTCGCCCATGTCCTCGGGGAGGGGCGAGCCGCAGTTTGGACAGTTGTCGGTCCAGTATATGTCCGTCCTGGGCTTTCCTCTTTTTTTAAGAAAAGACCAGTATTCGACGAACTCCTCATGCCCCCCGGTATTCAGGGAAGGGTCAAGCTCGCTCACGAATTGGTCCTGGAGCGAGGCATGGATGGCAACGTGGATGATATCGTAGAGACCGTCGGACTCGACCCGATCGATGTAGACGTTCTTGAGGGAGATGTCCGAGATGACGTTCTTCTGCTTCAGTATCTCCATCATCTTGAACTGGGTATTAAAGCGCTGATACACACCGTCGGATATGAAACGCCGAACATCCGAGAGAGTCTGGGCCTCCCATGCCTTCTGGATATTCATGAAGGCTTCTTTCACGATGTTCTTGAAGGCTTCCTCGTCGAAATCAGGGTTGTTCTTCATGAATGCCCCGTAACCCTCGGCTTTCTTCACCGTGTCACCCGTCGGAAGCCGGTTGAGGACCGTCCTGGCCTTCACTTTGTTCTTCGCCATCCTGGAAAAAATAATAAATCCTATCACTACGAGGGCGGAGACGATAAGGTTCCACGGGAAGGGAAGCTGCATGATTATCCGGAGAATAAGGTATATGAGGATCCCGATCCCGTCGTCTCCGCCTCCCCCACCGCCGCTGTCAAAATCACCGGCCCCACCGGCACGCCCCAGGAGATCGGTCCGGATAAGCGCTACCAGGGCAAGGACGCACAGGAGAAGAGGTATGCGAAACCTTCGTGAATACGCACACACAATGGATCGAATCATTTCAATCGGTATCATCATTCACCCCGGGCGGATACGTACGGGAGCCGCCGCTCCACGCCCCGCCGTAAACGAAATTTCCGCATCATCGACCGGGATTAGAATCCGTCGATGATGCAGGACAGGAAGTGGTGCTCCAGGCAAGGGGTACGGAATGCCCGGGAGACCCGCATCTCAAAGCACCCTCATCCCGGTCCCCTGTATCACGCATCACGTGATGCATCAAGCATAATATGCAGTGGCTTCCCCAAGATTTTTTACACCCCGTTAATCGATGAAGTCTCCGTGGGAATTGACCATTGGATGAAAAATGGTGGATTTTTTTTACTGAATTGCCATGTTTGATGGATTGGCGGTTATGAATGATGGGAGTAATTCTTCTTGATCACACGGTTCCTGACTGGGTCTATATACGCCAGGCTTTATCCCTCGCTCTACTGAAAAATAGACCGATAACAATCGCGGGAGGCATGGCTTTTCTCAATGCACATCCGGAATATATCCCTATCCTCGATGATATCTTAACGGCCCTCGCCGATCGAAGTGCCGGCAAACTCGTCAATGAAGGCAACGACCTGATCTTCCATCCCCGGCCCCTACTCCCGGGAAGAATGTCCCTGCGATCGGGCCCTCTTTCATCCGCCGTTGAGATACTACTACTCTTCATGCCCGCGCTCTTTTGTGCCGATTTTCGCTCAGTCATTGAAATCGACGGGGTATCACATTCCCCGTTATCATACCCGACACTGTTTATAAAGGAAAGCTTTCTGGGTTTTCTCGAAATGCTTGGATTTTATGGGAGCCTTACGCTGCGCCGATTCGGCTTTCATGGATCGGGGGGTGGTTTCCTGGAATCGAGAATATATCCGGGGGAATGCAAGAATGGGGTGGGCATCCCATCTGTGGCCTCCATGTCATTTCTGGGGATAACAATTGTTATCGCCAGAATGAGCACGGAACTCGCCGAACTTGAAAAGTCGATTCTTTCCTCGGAACTTGACATTCCCCCTGACAGGATATCAATTATTGAAGTTATGGACTGCGACGGCCCGGGAAACTCCGTTCAGTTATTTGTGAAATGGGGCGATGCAAAGCTTGTGTTGACCCGGGAGATATTTTTATTCAAGGAAGAGGGGGGGCCATATCTCAGAGAGGATACAATGCGCCAGGAAATGGTCAATCTCTCGGATGAAGCGAAGGAGTTATTCAGGAAAAAGGAAATACCGAAATCACTTCTGAGGGAGCTTATTCCCTACCTTGAAATATCAGGATTGAAGTTGCGGCTTTCGGGAGAAGGTGTGACAACCGATTTTACGCGCGACCTCTGCAAAATTCTTCTATGAACCGATCACGAACGTCATGTCTTGCGTTCCTTGTCAATTCGCTCAAGAAGTGCCGCCTCATCGCTCATGAACTTGAAAAAATTATGAAGCCCTGCCACCTTAATCAGGGTCATTATTCGTTCGTTTACATTCATAAAATAAATACTGTTCTTTTTCGTCGCCAGATCACGAACGGTCTGCACGATCACAGAAAGGGCTGAACTGTTCATATGATTGACACCCTCAAGGTTGACGAACAGGTCCTTTTCTTTCCCGGTAGCTGTTTTCTTGACGAATTTCACCAATTCATGGGATGCTTCAGGGGAAATATCCACGGAAATATCAATAATTTCATAACCCTTGATGGTCCGTTTTGTCATTTTCAATTTAGGGCTCATAACCGCCATATCCATTTCGATATCTGATTTCACCGGGGCTTTCTTTTCCGAAAAGCGCACGCTTGATGGTGGTGATTTTCTGGTACAGATTCTGCATGCGTCTTTCGATGTCAACCTTTTCTTTCGCAGTGGCACCGGAAAGTCCTTTTTTGACCGACTCGATGTTTTGATCAATTGCCACGGTCTGGATTACCCTTAGGCCGGTAGTCCGTTCACGCTCATTCACCGTATGGACCGGTACCTCATAAACCGCATTGGGCCTTTTCCGGGTCCGTTGTCCCGAAGCATACAGTGAACGATAATCGCATCACGAGGGGTGAGAGGATGACCATCGATCAATAGCGCCGGAGTTGGATTCTGGTTCGATATGAAATTTCCGAGGGAATAAAAAATGAAACCCGTTCTTCCATCCTTCGCTACCACTCTTTCAACGGGCTGTATCACGTGGGAATGATGTCCGATGATCAGATCCGCTCCATGATCGATATATTCCCTCATCAGTGCGACATCGCGGGCTGATGGCATCCTGTCATATTCAACTCCGACGTGGGCGATCATGATAATGAAATCAGCCCTTTTTTTCATCGCCTCGATATCGGCGATTACTTTCTTCCGGTCGTAGAGCCAATTCAGGTTATACCCCGAGGGTCTGCGTGGGCGATGGTAATTAAGCAGGCCTGTATACCCGATAAATCCTATTCTTATTCCCTTCACGATTTTTACGAGACCGGCACGTGCTGCAGCCTCATTTTCTCCCACGCCAAGGTAATCCATCCCCGAATTTCTGATGTAGCCCATCGTTGTGACGACCCCCCGGTCGCCCTGATCGAGTATGTGGTTATTGGCGATGTGCATCATTGTGAACCCCGCTTTTCTCAGTGCGGGCAGGACTTCCGGATGGCAATTAAAAATTCTCGGTTTGCTGGTAAACGGTGGTGCTATGGGAAACTCCATGTTCCCCACAACGATATCTGATCCCTGCAGGTCCTCCCTTACACGGTCGAATAAAAAATCAAAGCCATTG
>CAZKPR010000181.1:5740-6488 GCA_964554685.1 uncultured Leptospirales bacterium
TTCCTCGACTGCACGCAACTTTTTACCGGGATATGCATGATAATATCCCCGACAAAAGATAGCCGAACCTCACCGGCTTTGGAATAGCACGAGTAGGGGACCGTGACCAGGCAAAATATCAGCAGTAAGATACTACGTTTCATCGCTTTCCTCGAAAACAATCAATCACGCCACCCCTGTTCGGTATGTCAATTGAATTTTCCTAAAAGGCTTTGCGTCCATCTCATTATTAGTACTTGACATTCTCCATCCCTGGTGGGCCTTTATCGTAAGACGAAATCGGAGAATCATGACCGAAGCATCATCGCAACCAATAGGAGTTTTTGATTCTGGGTACGGCGGCCTGACGATATTGAGAGAATTCGTCAGCAGACTCCCTGATAACGACTTCATATACCTCGGCGACAATGCCCGTACTCCTTATGGATCCCGATCATACGATACCGTTTATTCGTACACCCTTGAAGCCGTTAAGGCGTTGTTTGCCATGGGATGCCGGCTCGTGATACTTGCATGCAATACCGCTTCGGCAAAGGCCCTGCGTACAATCCAGCAGAACGATCTCCCTGCAATCGACCCCGATCGCAGAGTACTTGGCGTAATACGACCCACAGTGGAAATACTCGGGGACCTCACCGACACCAAGCACGTGGGCAACCGCGCCACCACTGCCCCCTTAAAAACAAACTATACCCCACGCTATAAAAAAAACACTTTCCATAAAAACCCTTTACCCCTGAACCATCCC
>CAZKPR010000181.1:6498-7695 GCA_964554685.1 uncultured Leptospirales bacterium
CGACACCAAGCACGTGGGCATCCACGGCACCACAGGCACCGTATCATCAAACTCTTACCCTCTCGAGATCAAAAAGCTCTTTCCTGACATCACCGTTTCCCAGGAAGCATGCCCGATTTGGGTTCCCCTTGTGGAGAACAACGAACGGAGCGGCCCAGGAGTAGAATTTTTTGTGAAAAAAAACATTGATCATCTCCTTGAAGCCGACAGTTCAATAGATACTATCATTCTAGGTTGTACACATTATCCTCTGCTAATGGATACAATTTTGAAAGTAACCCCGCCGGGCATAAGGATTATCGCCCAGGATCGTATCGTTGCTGACAGCCTGATCGATTATCTCGCCCGACATCCCGGGATGGAGGCCCGCTGTTCAAGGAGCGGCATGGTTCGTTTTTTTACTACCGATTCCACAGAACTATTTGACGAGGTAGGATCACTATTCTTCAATGAAAGGGTCCGTTCAGAGAAAATCAGCATCTAGGTGCCGATAACAATACCGCTCCCGTACCATCCCCTTCCTTATCAGGAAATTTTTTTTTTATCGCTGGATTATCTTAACAAAAAAATAGGCCCCAGCCATGAGGGTGAAAGGCAAGGTGAGGAAATAGGTCATCAATTCCTTGAAATTCACTATAGTAGTATGATATATTTTTTTTCCAAAATGCGATAGGTGGTAATTTTGAGGATTTCTGGCGCGCCTGATAATTGTCATTGTAAGGCGAATCTTAATGGCCAGCATATAGGCAAAAAGCAGGCCCGATTCCAGAATGAAAACAAGATCTAAGTTCATTCCCTTGATGATACGTGGGTTTATAAAAACAATGGTCGCCACACCTATGCTTAAAAAAATGTTTGTCCCGGCAGTAATCATGAAATTCCAGAAATGGAAGGATTTTTTCGAGGCGATATAACCGGTAAGGCTGTAGATATGAATTACCAGGGAGGTCTGTACTGCGATGCAGAGGGAGATGAAGATTATAAAAAGCATGGTGGGAAAAGTATAAAAAACAGATTACAACCGTCAAGAAAATATGGGCCCAGACCACCACAGAATATTCAATAACCCAAAAAACTGTTGACCGGGAGATCATTCCCCCCCCATTATAACTCGATACTCACCAGAATTTGTTACCCGGATGGAAGAGCAATGATCGCACAGCAGCTACTGATACCAGCGGACAACAAGCCGGGCAT
>CAZKPR010000182.1:0-7650 GCA_964554685.1 uncultured Leptospirales bacterium
CCGCGACCGAAGAGCCTATCGCAGAAGTTCCGGTGGGTACTCCCGGCGACGCGAAAAAGGCAATAGATGCGGCGCGGAGGGCCTTTGATTCCGGAGTCTGGAGTGGATTGAAAGCCGGTGAACGGGCGCAGTACCTCTACAGGCTGGTGGAAAAGATCACTGACATGGATTTTGTCGAGATGATGGCCCAAACCGAGGTTAAAGATGCGGGGTTCACTATCAGCCTTGCGTCACAGGCGGAGGTTCCCTTTACGTCGTATTTTATTGAGAATGTCACAAAGCTTGGCGAGAGCATACCGGCATACGAGCCGCTTCCCTGGCATGATTTTCCTGACCTCGCGTGGAGCTTCGTCAACAGGGAGCCGATAGGCGTGTGCGCGGGCATTATCCCCTGGAACCATCCCTACATGATGGCGGGGTGGAAGATCGCTCCGGCGCTCATCATGGGATGCACGGTGGTTCTTAAACCTGCTTCCGAAACGCCCCTGGCGGCCCTCGAGTTCGCGAAAGTAATCGAGGAATGCGATTTCCCTCCCGGGGTCGTGAATATCGTGACCGGTCCCGGGTCGTCACTGGGAGAAGAGCTATGCACCAACCCCGGTGTGGATAAAATTGCGCTTACCGGTTCCACTGAAGTAGGCCGTCATATAATGGGCCTTGCCTCCACGACTCTTAAGAAGGTGACGCTGGAACTGGGCGGAAAGAGCGCCCAGATAATAATGCCTGATGCAGATCTGGATATCGCCGTGGAGGGCGCACTGGTCGGTGTGTTCTATCATCAGGGCCAGATTTGCATGTCCGGCACCCGCGCGTTTGTGCATGAAGACATCTACGATGAGTTCATGGAGAGGGCGGTGGCAGCGGTCAAGACCGTCAGGGTAGGGGATCCGATGGATTTTGAGACGACCATGGGGCCGCTTATTTCGAAGTCCCAGGAAGATACCGTCCTGAAATATATTGATATCGGGAAAAAGGAAGGGGCGCGGCTCGTCATTGGCGGAAAAAAACCCGCTCATATGAAAAAGGGTTTTTTCATGGAGCCGACCATATTTGACAACGTGGATAACAACATGACCATCGCCAGGGAGGAAATATTCGGGCCGGTGCTGTCGGTCATTAAGTTCAAAAACGTGGATGATGCCGTTGCCATGGCAAATGACAGCATCTATGGACTCGCGGGTTCCGTCTGGTCCACGAACATCCCCGAGGCCATTGCGATTGCGAAGCGTATTCGTACCGGGACGATGTGGATCAACTGCTACCATGTTCTGAGCCCCCACGCACCATTCGGGGGGTACAAGCAGTCGGGAATCGGACGGGAACATTCGATAGAAGGGCTCCTTGAGTTTACCCAGTCGAAGCATATCCTCGTCGACATGGGAACGCCCCTTGAGAACAGATTGATGAATAATTTTGTCTTCAACCGCTGATTTATTCGAGTTCGGAGGGAGAGACCTTGCCACCGGCTGGAGTATAATTGCGTGGTGAGAAGATGCAAGTATTCGCGACGTGGGCGCATATTATATATGATTGATATATCAATCATATATAACCAATACTATCACTTTTGGAGAAAGACATGAAAATGAGAAAACAAATTGTTCGTGCCTCGTATCTGATGATTCCGCTGATGCTGGCGGTGCTTACCCTGACTGGTTATCGTGCGCTTCAAGCCGCAACCGTCGGGCAGGTATTGCAGAACGTCACCATCCAAGATGCCAACGGTAAGCCTTCGCAAATTCCCCAATTCGGGAGCAAGGTCATCTCGATTTTCTACAATGACGCCAATACGGCCGACATAGGGGATCCCCTTGCCGACGCGATCAAGGCGAAGAATTATCCGGACCAGAACTATGACGGCATCGGCATCGCCAACTGCAAGGACTCGAAAGGCCTGCCGGACTGGGCGATACGCGCCGTCCTGAGGATGAAGATAAAGAAGTACAAGTCCACGATGCTGGCTGACGTTGATCACAGCATAAAAAACGCGTGGAACCTGGGTGACTGCAACAATACCTGCGTCGTGCTCATCATCGGCAGGGACAGGCGGGTCAAGTACGTAACCAGCATAAAAAGCAAGGAAGAGAGCAAGAGCAAGATACCCGCGGTACTTGCCCTGCTTGATCGCATGGCGAAATAGCCCCGCGCCGGGGATCCCCGGACCGCTGGAGCGGTCACCGCACATCTGCCGGCAGCGGTGTGCATCCCCCGCGGGGTGCGCCGGTGCCGGCAGTTACGCCGGGGATCGGCCGCGTGGCGCATGGATGCGTTGCCGCGCGGCGCAGGGTGAACGGGCCATTGAGCGCCGGGAGGGATCGTCATGGCCTGGCGGGTGGTCGTGAGGGGGACGATAAGACGCGATGCTTACTACGCTATTCGAAAAAATCTATCACGCGATATCCTTCACCTTCGCCATTGTCGCCTTTTCCCTCATGTCGGCCTGGCTGGCCGCCTCCTATGCCTACACGTTTATCTTCGCCTCAATACGGTTTACCGATGGCGAAGCCCGCTACGTACTGATGATACTTTCGATCGGCCTGGTGGCGGCGACCCTGCTCCACGCGGTCCATTTCGGGCTTCTGAATCGAATCGGGATGGCGGGATTTTCTCGAAATATCCGGATCGTAAACAGGCATCTGACCCGCGGCACTATCTTCACCATCCCTGACAGCCGAGAAAAATACGATAAGAGCATGGAACTTCTTGCGGCCCTCTATTCTCTGCCTAAATTGAACCTTCTCTACTCGTCCCTGTATTCAATGCTCTTTGTACTTATCGCGGGGATCGCCTACTATCTTTTTTCCCACAAGGTCAGGGACGTGCTGTTGATGCTCGGGAGCGGTATCGCCTCCTGCATGATATACGGTTACTACTCCCTGAACGTCACGGAATACTTCATCGGGAAGGTGAAGGTGGGCATCGAGAGATCGCTGTTCCTCGATGATATGCAATTCAAAAGCCGGACGCTGATGAGCATCAAGTCCAAGTCGGTAATCGTGCTTGTCCTCTTCGCCCTTAACATCATCCTTCTGACCGTGATGTTCAGGATGACCGATGACGTAACCAGGCAGGTTATTTTCATTACGGACAGCATACTTATCGTGGGCATCCTCATAGTGCTGCTCGTCAACTCGATCGAGTATTCACTGAAACGGATCATCACCTCAACGAAGGATCTCGCCAAGGGAGGAAGCGGTCTCTACTTCCCCTATTTTTCGAACAGGGAATTCGTAGAATTTTCCGACCACCATAACCAGGCGGCCCTTGAGATCAACCTGTTGAGAAATGACCTGAGGCAACAGGTCGACGAGAGGACCATGGAGCTCAACGCGGCCTTGGAGGAGCTCGAGGCGATCAATTCGAACCTTGTCCGGGTCAACACCGAACTCGAGGAGGCCCAGAGGACCGCCGACCTTGACATGACAATCGCAATGAACCTTCAGACATCCCTCCTTCCCGGTGACATCCCCGCCGATTCAGCGTGGGATATCGCACTTGAGTACCGGCCTTTGTCCGGGGTCTCGGGGGATTTCTACGATTTTTACCATGATGGAGACTCGCTAACGGGAG
Source organism: uncultured Leptospirales bacterium (assembly GCA_964554685.1). Lineage (GTDB taxonomy): Bacteria > Spirochaetota > UBA4802 > UBA4802 > UBA5550 > RBG-16-49-21. The sequence goes on from CAZKPR010000182.1 coordinate 3,571, forward strand.
TTTCGCTTTTCGACGTTTCCGGGCATGGCATCGCCTCCGGCCTGATAGCCATGATTTCGCGATCGATAATTCGCAAGATCATCGAGAGGAACTGGGACACCAGGCTAACAGACATTATTTCGGAGATCAACACCGAACTTTCCGTTGAGATCAGCCATGCCGATTTTTATTTGTCCGGGGTAATGCTGAGAATCAATGGGTCCACCATCGAGTATATAAATGCGGCGCATCCAGACATCATCGCAAGAAGGGGAGGCACGGCGAAGGTCGTCAATCCGGGGAAGAGCCGGGCAGGCTTTAAGGGCGAGTTGCTCGGATTCCGGCACATGGGGAGGCCGGGCAGCGTGATAAAGTTTCAGGTTGAGAAGGGAGACATGCTCGTGGCGTATTCCGACTGCCTTTCCGAGAGCAAGGATTCCCTCGGCGAGGAATATGGTGAGGAACGGATCCGGGCGGCGGTGGAGCGTTCACCCGGCGATGGCGCACGTGCCGTACTTGACCACATCATGGATGACTTCCAGTCCTTTATCGGCACGGCGCGTCCCCGCGACGACCTCACGGTGATCGTCATCAAGAAAAAGGAATAGGCGGCATGCTGCGGATCTCCGCCGGGCGATCTGGCGGTGACACATTACAACGGGAGAAAATAGGTATGATTACTCTGGAAGAGCTCATGAGTTGTTCGGAAGAGGAGAGGAAAGAGCTCCAGAAGGGGAATCTCAAGAAGCTGGTCATCGGCTCGTGGGCGCCCCGCGAGGCCGCGATCATGAGAACGCTGTACAACAGCTTCAGTAAAAGAAAGCAATTCACCAGGCAGCTGATAGCGAAGATACTGGACAGGCTTTTCAGCATCGGCATGTATACCCAGGTCGTCACCTACGACGAGGTTGTCAGGTTCATCAAGAGCCTCCCTGACAGCTACCGGATAGCCCGGGGTCCGTGCGCGTGCCGGATCAACACGGCCGAGGAGCTCGGGCCGGATGCCCGCGATCTTTCATCCGGCCGCCTTGATTTTTTCAGGCAGACGCCCCTCAACGTCGATATCCAGTTCGGAATATGCGGTGAGGAATTCGGGAAGCAGGAAGGGTACGAATTCATTTCCAAACAGGAGTTGCTTAACCTCGAGGCGGAATGCCGTAACATGGGCCTGGTCTCCAATATCTTCGTGATGCTGGGCGGAGAGGGAAGCATATGTCATTGCTCCTCTAAAACGTGCGTACCTCTCATGGCGGGCAGGATTGTCGACGGAAAAACCCATTTCATCAAGAAGGGGGAGTACCGTGCGGCAACCGACATGGGGCGCTGCAACCAGACCGGGAACTGCGTGAAGGTCTGCCACTTCGATGCCCGCCGGCTTGTCCGGGAGGATGGGAAGCTGGTCATGAAATACGATGACGCCAGGTGCTTCGGCTGCGGGCTGTGCGAGTCGGTTTGCCCGGAGAAGGCCATTGTCATGGTGCGGAGGAAAGGTCGGGATGAGAACGAAGTATCAATCATATTATATGGCTTACATATAATCCGACAGGGCTACTTCTCTTTTGAAGAAATCCTGTCATGGAGAAACTTGAACCCCGGAGTGATATTCTCATCAAGGTGCATGGGGAGCATGGTCTTCATTGACCTGCCTATCATGCCTCCTCCTGTTTTGAACAGGTACTTCATGATTTTGAAGAGCATCTCCGCCGGGAATCCGATGCCGATCTCATGGTCACCGATGCCGGAGAAAGCCCGGTCGCCGGCCCCAGGAATCACCACCTGGGGGGTCCCGTTCAAGAAGGGCAGAAGGCCTCCCTTGACGCAGGACTCCCCGAAGCCCTCAAAGAAGGAATGCGTTATGGTCTCGTAGTCATAGCTGAGGGCGTGTATGATATGAGTGATATCCACCCCGTTCCCGTAGACGAGGATGGTGTCGGGAACCACCGGGGTTTTCGGCAGGGGCGATGTGATGAATCCGCAGTATTCCCCCCTGCCGCCCTCCCGGGATCGCCGCAGAATATGAAAGGCCCCGGAGATTCTCTTCATTTCAGCCTCCCGGTTCAGGTGCCACCCCTGTTTGACCTGGCTCTCCACTAGGTCCTCCTTCGAAATATCGGCCCAGCCGTGAAAGGCCGTGGCGGGAACACAGAAATTATCCTCCATGGTCATGGCAACGGTAGTACCCCAGAAACGGCTCTGCGAAAATGCCTGGCAGAGGGACATCTTTTTTCCCATCAGGGACGGACGCAATGCGCCGGCCGGGATCTCGCCTTTGTCCTTGATGTACGTTATGGCAACCGGGAAGGTGGAAAGGTGAAGCGCGTGAAAGAGTTCTTCCCCCGATTTTCTGTAATCTTCAATACTGCTCATGCTTTTCTCCTTAATAATTTATTGATGTATGCCTGGGAGGGCGGCGTCGGTAATAATCCCCGTGGCCTCCCTTCCCGTGCGCAGCAGGTTCATGTCGCGACGCCATTCGTACAGAATGATGGCCAGGTGTATGGCCGATATGACCAGCATGATCAGCCCGAATACTGCGATGAAATCCTTCGGCATGGCGGGGTCTCACGGGTGGTTCATTGAGATAACGAGCATCCAGGGTTTTGCCATGTCTCTCCTCATAATGCAAGATGTAATGTTTCCTGATGCCAGTTCCAGCTTTCGCTGTTCGGGGAAGTGGCCCTGCATTTTTCCGGTTCTTCCCTGCAGCGATCGGGATGCCACGTGAACAGAAGGGTCCTGTACTTCCGGTTGATTTCGGCCACGCTTGCCCTTTCGCCGATTTCCAGCAGTTTGATTGCTTCCAGTAATGATTGAGTCATTGTCTTTCGGCTTTGTACGCCTTCAGGGCGACAAACCCGCCTTCTCCATGACCTTTTTTATGTTTCACCGCGCTGCTCTTTGAATCAAGCAGCGTCTGCATATAGGTGAAATCGGTAAATCCCGCTTCACGCGCGTAACCGGTCAATGTCCCGGCCGAATAAAACGCGGCATCGCGGTAAAACCTGCTCGCGTCTTTTTTCAATGAATATTCTTTTCCCAGGGCGCTGTCCGCGTCAATGAACCCGATGATGATGGACCCGCCTTTTCCAAGGACCCTGTGCGCTTCACGCAATGCCAGCCGGGCGTTGTCAAAAAAGCAGATCGAGGTAACCATCACGACGAGATCGAAAGAATTGTTTTTAAACGGCAATGATTCCGCCGCGGCGAGGGCCACGCGTATTCCCCGGCCCTGCGCTCTCAGGGCCATGCTGAAGGAGGGGTCCACGCCGGTTGCAATGCCGAGGGGGACCGCGAACCTTCCCGTGCCGACGCCGATTTCGAGCCCCCGGGAAAACGGCGGCATGCAGCTCCGCATGACTGCGATCTCATTTTCATAAATTGATTTATTATCAATAAACCAATTATCGTACTCATCGCAATATTTATCAAAGGCTTCCGTTTTCGGCATCGGTTATTTTTGTTAAGAATGGACAGTATTTCACCGGTCTTTCTGTTCCTGATCTTATGGCATGTTTTCACGCCGGATTTATACGCCTGGATTACTCCCGCCTTTTTTTATCGCGTTGTCCACAATATCGCACATGTAATATATCGCGACAAAACGATGGCGACGTCAAGAGAAATAACGATGCAATCCCCCGGGGCATCCGGTTGTGAAGGGTCTGGTTGACGGTAATGGCGGAAGTAAGTCTTTCATGTGGCAAGCTCCTTGTCCTGCATGCCGGTGGAGATTGTCGAAATAGGATGCGGACATGTCCGGGGAAGGATGTATCCGATCTGGCGGGATATCACGTATTGAAATAAAAAGCGGGGCCATGCAGCCCCGCCTTTTTCTCGTTTTACGCTGCAGGTGAGATGGGACTTAAACTATTGGACACTTCTTTGCTGAATGTCATAATTTGGTACAGGAAGGCGGCGTGATTTGTTAAAAAAACAATTATTACGGCTCCTGCAATTTCTCAACAATTGTTCTTTCTACCCGTTTTATTCGCCCTTCATGGATAATAAGCCGAATATCAATTTCAGAATAGGGGAGAATAGTTGCTTTCTCTCTTAGCCATGTGATTGTTTCAACCATAAGATCCCTACGTGGTCCTCGAT
>CAZKPR010000183.1:0-7631 GCA_964554685.1 uncultured Leptospirales bacterium
ATAAGACACTCGTAGTAGTTATTGTTATTGCCACCCACTCATTATTTATCTACAATAACTACTACGAGTGTCTTATTCTTGGCAATACCTAGGAACTTCTCTACAAAGGACACTGTCATGGCCGCACGTTCATCGAGTCAACGATTCAACGAAGCCTTACAGCTTGAAAAGCAACGTGACTTTGATGGAGCCATGAAGGCGTACATGGAACTCCTTCGAAATGATCCAGACTTCCGGAACGCCTACATAAATCTTGGATCGCTCTATTCCAGATTAAATAAGCTGCATGAGGCTATGCAATGTTACCGTGCCGCCCTGACGCTTGGTCGAGATTATATCACCTATTTCAATATGGGTTGTATTTATTACAAGATGGGCAACTATTCAAAGGCCCTGGACCATCTTGCGAAATCCCTTGGGATAAATGAAAGATTTTATCTATCTCTCCTTGTTTCGGGTCTTTGTCACAGCAGGCTCAATAATCTCGAGAGAGCTGAAGATAACTTTCAAATGGTACTGCGGCATGTACCTGAAAATCGAGTGGCCCTAACCGCACTTGCCATCATTTATTACAACTCATCCCGCTATGATCGTTCCCTCGCACTTTTGGATCGCATTCTTACCCTCGACAAAGAGACCCTAACGCTGAGGGAATTGAAATCCGACATACTTCTTAAAATGGGACGATTTGACGAATCTGCAACGAAGGAAATCGCTGCGCGATCCAACGGTTACAGGTACTTCGAGGAGTATATTAAATCCGTTCCCGTTGAAACATATTCCGATCGCTATGGGACAATGGAAGAAAAAATCGCTTCGCTCCAGGTAAATATCCACTCCAATTCAGAAAACCTGATAGCCCTCAGCCTCTGTCATCTATTAAAGGGCGAAACGGAAACCGCTATAGATTATCTCTATCAGTATAAAAAAAAGCCCTCGAATTGATACTTCAGCCATTATTTCGGCTGATAAAAAAAATGATCTAAAATTAATTTTACAATATTGAAAAAAAATTAATATTATTATTGACAAATCCGCACCTATCGCACAAATGGTAATTCCTGGTGGTTATAGAGAAGGGGCAACACCTGTTCCCATTCCGAACACAGAAGTTAAGTCCTTCTTCGCCGATGGTACTGCATGGGTAACTGTGTGGGAGAGTAGGGCGCTGCCAGGACTAGCAATACATTATTCAATATTGCAGAAGGTCGTGGGTAATCCACGGCCTTTTTTATTTTTATCGGATAATTATTATGCTAATCCCACTTCGCAATGGTGACTTTCTTTTTCAGCCCTGGAGCAGTGACCCTGTAATATATCGAACAATTTTGATCTTTGTCCCATGTCACATTATGGACTGAACCGCGCTCCACTATGCCTCGCAATTCCTGAGCCACGGCATTACCGGTCATCTCGAAATTTTCCATTTCCGCCGAATCTTTTCCCCCGTATGCCTTAAACCGTTCGATCACATGGTGACGCGCGTTAATGATCGCCGCCTTTAATGAGTTCTGTTCCCTTTTCTTAATATCCGTAAGTGTTCGTGTGGGGACCCCCGCGGCAGCAATCATGAATGTACTCTCGTCCACCCATCCATCGGACCGGGAAAAACCATGGTCCTTTGATCCGTCAACATTTTTACTGCTGCATGATGCGAAGCATACTAGTGCGGCGACCAGGACAAGCAACACGTTATCACGCAATCTGTTGATAATCATGGTTTACCTCCTTGATTTCCCTCTCTGAAAGACCACGCGCACTTCTCCCCTTCCGACTACTCATGGTTATATGCCCTTTTCACCGCGACTACGATACAAACAGTAAGAACCACAAAGTTAATTATAAACCAGGGAAAATGAATCACATCCCTTGATACCCAGTTATACATCAGAGATGTTGCCGTCCCGCACCCGAAAGCGATTACAATAAAACTATAATATTTTGAAAAAATATTAGCAGCTGTATCTGAGAAATCCCCACCGGTTGTCACCTGCGCCCTTTCAATGCTTCCCTGCATCATAGGAAATATAATAAAAATAACTATAAAAATGATTGAAGAATTGAAAAACCATCCATCCGATAGCAACGGTAGCAATACCCCAAGAAATGAGCTAATCAGGAAAACAATGAGTACCAACAGAGCCGAGTGGCTACCGGAGATCCTTCGCCAGTACTGCGCAAAAAACGGTATGATGCTTTTTAATTCATCCTTGGTATAAGTATCCTTGGTCATAAAAAGACTTGCATAGTAGCCGATGCATATCATTGCAGCACAATACACCACGTATAGTATGATGATATCGAGAACCACAACGACCACCCCCCGCTTGAATTAATCTATACATTTCCCTGACCAGAGAAAAGTCAACTCTTTTAAGGACATGCTTGGCTCCCATTCTAACTCCTTTCCAGGTGGGGCCTTTTTTACTTGAAAATTTATATAAACACCATAATCCTTGGAAGCAGAAATATCCCATGCGGACAATTGCAAAAATTACAATCATTACATAACGAGATTACTGATTCATTAGGTTTATTATTAAATTGGAGTTACATTCTCATGTTAAAAAAAAGTATAGTGTTTTTCACATTTTTTCTTTTAACATCATCCTGCTCCATGCATGAAGGTATCGTCAGTGGAGCCGGTTGGATTGATAATGACACTTACACGGTAAGCGCTTCCGGCGCGAATGAGCGTCAGGCAGTTGACAATGCCCGTCACCAGATATTGAAAGATATCGTTGAGATAAGGGTGAGAAATAAGAGCAGGTATACCGACATTATTATGATAAGGGAAGAATTTGAAATCCCATTGCAAAATGGCGTAATAGTTGATAGCACATCCACCCCGGAAGGAATTCGCATTACATTTAGAATAAGGGATAAGGATTTAAAAAATAAATTCATGCGGGAATAATCAGTAAAACAGTAGATTGGATCTTGCCTGATTCGGATTATCCTGAGTGGCTAATATTTTTTCGGCAACGCATCCCCCCTCGTTTTACCCGCACATGTCTTTCACTTACCATCAATTTACCCTCACAATAGAGCTTCACCGTATTAATCAGAAGCATGCTTTCCTCTTTCCTGATTCTCATGGCAAGTGAACGTTCTGTATCATTATCCATAACGGGAACGGCTTTCTGGAAAATGATCGGACCTGTATCAATTCCGTGATCAACGAAATGCACCGTACAGCCGCTTATCTTTACACCGTATTCAACGGCTTTCTTCTGGCTCTTGAGTCCTGGAAACGACGGAAGAAGAGATGGATGCACGTTGATGATTCTGTTCGGGTATTGTGCTACAAAGCAGGGCGACAGAATGCGCAGGTATCCCGCAAGGACGATCAGCTCGGTCCCATAATCATCAAGCGTTTTTATGATTGCTTCTTCATGGATATGATGATCCGGAAATAAACTCGGATCTATCAACCTTGAGGGAATCCCCAGTTTCTCTGCCTTGTCCCTTACGCCTGCCTCTTTGCGGTCAGTTATCACCACGCCAAATTTTGCCCTGATTCTTCCATCAACAATGGCACGTGCGACGGAGAAAAAAATATGGCCGCTTCCAGAGGCCATGAATGAGACACGTGTCCCGCGTCTTTTCAACGCCATGATCTAAATCCTCATGCGTTCAACATTACAAGTATCTTCACTCCCCTTAATCGCCAACATTCCATTGTCAATTCCATGTTTGAAAATTCTCATCACACCCTCTCCGGCAATATCTTTACCATAATGAAGAAGCACTCGTCCAATGAGTTCCTTTTCTGCCCTGGTCGTGACACCCTTGACATAAATCACGGGACCCTTAAATTCAGGCAGGCAGAACATATCGGCCTTCGCCATATATTTTTGTAATACTTCATTCTCCTTTTCATTTCTTCCTACAATTATCTTTGTCACATCACTAATTCTTAAATGCCTTCCAATGGCCAGGAGATAGACATCAAGAGCATCAGCGTCTTCATGATGGTGAAACAGGTCATGTGCTCTTCTGGAAATGTTTACATCGGTAAACAGGCATCCTCCGGAGGGAGTCTCAAACTCTTCGATTCCGTAACTGCGTGCGAGTTCGAGCTGTACCTTCCTTGATCTCCCGCTGATACCCAAAAGCCTTTCGCGATCAATTATTCCTTCTCTTTCCGGGATCGTAGGTTTCATCAGCCTTGCAGAGAGGGGACGGAGCAATCTTCCCGTTAAACCGCTCTCTTTTTCAATATGGTTCATGGTGCCGCGCATCTGGGACATCGGTCGCTGGCCTGCGACCTCTCCAGTCGCGACGAAATCCGCTCCAATATCACGCATGTATTTCGCGGCTTTTCTTAGGAAATATATATGGCAGTCAATGCATGGATTCGCGCGTTTTCCGTATCCGTGAGGTGGGTTCTTTATAATATCGATATATTCCTGATCACACCGGTGGGTGTAAACGGTAATGCCCTGCTTTTCTGCAGACAGTACTGCTGGTAGCTTGGCAGGATCTTCTTCTGGATTTACGAAGGGAAGGATACAATGAAAACCTATTAGATCAACATCTTGTTCCATCAGTACGCGTATCGCCAGTAGGCTATCTAGCCCACCGGAAATCATAACGATGCCAGAACCTTTACTCACATGATTTCCTCATGATGGATAAGTTGAATCACTACACTATCCCCTGGTTTGTACTCCGATACATCCTCGGGAACGATAATCAGACAATTTGCCCTGCTCATTGAGCGCAGTATTCCTGAACCTTGAGGTCCCGTCGTCGTGACAACCACGCGACCTCCCTTTGTTGTGTAGCTTCCTCGGATATATTCTCTTCGTCCGGGACGCTTTGTAATGGAATCTTCAATGACCGCAGGTATTTCCGGCTTATCTATTCTGCAAGCTCCTCCCATTTTCAAAAGCGCCGGCCGTACAAACTGCATGAACGTTACCATTGTGGAAACCGGGTTCCCTGGAAGTCCAAAAAATATCGTGTCTCCCATTGCCCCGAAAGTCATGGGCCGCCCCGGTTTTATCCTCACTCCATGGACCGCTATCTTTAATCCCAGACTTTCAACAACTTCCTGGACGAAATCATATTCTCCAAGAGACACGCCCCCTGTAGAAATGATGATATCATGTTCCAGGGCCCTTGTAAAAACATCCCGTGTTACTTCCGGCTCATCCCGCGCTATACCAATATATGTTGGAATCCCGCCATACTTTGCCACTTCACATCGAAGTGTATGAGCATTGCTGTTTCGTATTTGGCCGGGACGAAGTTCTGCGCCAACTTCTTCAATTTCATCTCCCGTCGAAATAATCGCCACGCGCGGTTTTCTATATACCCTAACGGTATCCCTGTTAACCGCCGCCAATAGGCCTATTTCAGCCGAGCCAAGTTTCATCCCACGATCCAGCACCGTTTCCCCGGTGCGCATATCCTCTCCGGCAAACCGGACATTTTCATGTGCTTTCAGCCTTTTGAAAAGTTTTACACTCCCATCGAAATCAGTCTCGGTGTCCTCGACCGGTATTACGGAATCCGCGCCCACTGGCATCGGGGCCCCCGTCATAATCCGTATAGCTGTCATTGGGGCTACACCCTGATCCCCGATTACACTTCCCGCCCTAAGCTCACTGACTATTCGAAAACGAACAGGCTGACTTTTTGTCGCATTTACCGTATCTTCACTTCGCAGGGCAAATCCATCCATTGCGGAATTGTCAAATGGGGGCACATTGCCAACCGCACACACATCTTCAGAAACAATTCTGGCGAATGCATCTGCGATTCCCAGTGTTTCCGAGTCTACTATTTTAACTTTCCCGAGTATTATTTCAAGCGCCGCGGCTGCAGTCACAAAACTTTTTTCACCTGGGTTCATACAGCTATTCCATCCAACCTGAAGATGACTCCAGTTATTCCTTAAAGAAAGGAGGTGTCAACCGATTTCATGATACATGGCAAGCATGATTCCGAATTGTACATGCAAGAATATTATTGACAAACACAAGGTTCCATTGTTTTTTTTGTTTCTTTTATCCTATTCGGGGTTTCCCAATAATTATGAATGATACCAGATCACAGACACTCATTGTACTTCCGGTTTGCAACTGTGGGTCATCATTATCTGTCCTGCTTGATAAAGCTCTCGCAGTCGGAAACGATCTTCTGATTGTTGATGACGGGTCGGTGGATCGAACGGATCGCATGCTTGAAGACTACTCCTCGATCAGAGTAATACGACACGAGTTGCCCCTGGGCATTGGTGCGTCAATAATCCATGGATATGAATATGCTCGGGACATGGGTTATGATTATTTAATCAGCCTTGATTCTTCCTTCACTGAATTCAGTAACGACGTTGTACGAATTCTAGAAAACCTCAGCTATGGATTCGACATCGTTACCTGTAGCAGGATACTTGAAAACTACAACCATGCCAAGGTGAAGACCGCATTTCTCGAAACAGTTTCAGCTATCTCAACATACCTCATGGATATTACCGGATTCGATATCACGGACCCCCTTTCAGTAATGAAAGGAATTCGTGTTGACTCATTGCAACGCATGGCATTGAGTGATTTTGGACATGGACTGTTCCTCCAGCTTTTAATCCAGTCTCGTTATTATGGTTTGAATGTACTCGAAATTCCCGCAAGTTCCGGCAATGCTTTTGCCAGCGAGCTGGATGACTACGATGATCCGGTAGGGCACTTCCTGACAATAATGGAAACTGAACGGAACCTGTATCCCAGAACAAGTACGAATTGAATCATATACTTTTTTTTTTATCTATCCTTTGTATTTATTAATTGACAAACAGAGGGCCTCATATATCACGTGTTTTTCTTTAATTATAACACCATCCAGAGAGATCATTTCTCTGGGTTATCTTCAAATTATCAAGGCTAACAAAGCAACCAATGTCGAAACCTTTAATCGTACAGAGTGATAACACACTTCTTCTCGAAGTAGATAATCCTGATTTTGAAAACGCCCGTGACTCCATCGCCCAGTTTTCAGAGTTGGTCAAAAGTCCCGAGCATATTCATACGTATAAAATATCGCCTCTTTCGATGTGGAATGCCGCTTCTTCTGGTTTATCTTACCAGTCTATAATGGATATCCTTACTCGCTATTCCCGATATGAAATTCCTGAAATAGTAAATACCACCATACTGGAGCAAATGAGGCGGTATGGTCTGATAAAGTTGATTCGCAGAAACAACGATGTCATACTGATCTCAGAAGACACTATCCTTCTCAACGAGTTCTTCAATACAAAAAAACTTCAGCAATTCATCGATCACCGGATAGACGACAACAGTCTTATGATACGCCCCAATTTTCGCGGGCACATCAAACAGGCACTTATCAAAATCGGCTTTCCCGTTGAGGATCTGGCTGGCTATGAAGACGGTGATCCCTGCCCAATCGAAATGAAAGAAGTATCCTCCCGTGGGATGCCTTTCACGATTCGCGATTACCAGCAAAGCTCTGTCAACTCTTTCTATCGAGGTGGAGGTCCTGATGGGGGAAGTGGGATCGTTGTACTCCCCTGTGGAGCCGGTAAGACAATAGTCGGAATCGCAATCATGAGCCTTCTCCAGACTGAAACACTGATCCTGGTAACCAATACAATCGCGCTA
>CAZKPR010000184.1:0-7586 GCA_964554685.1 uncultured Leptospirales bacterium
CACGATCTTCGTTCCATCTCAGTTCTCTCGCCGCCGTGCGTGCCACCTGGTTAAGTACTGCTTCTCCCGGATTACCGAGTGTCCCGATACCGGTCCTCCGGAACAGTATATCGTTCAGTGTTCGTGCTGATTCATTCCTCACCGCGTACGCCACCTGCGCAAGTATTTCTCCGTCATCGTTTAATCTTTTCGCAAGTGATTTCTCTTCCCTTGCGATCTCAAGAACCGCTTTATACTCGGTACCTTAATTCCTTCCGAGATACTCAACCGTGCGCTGCTCGAAATCAGGGTTTTCCTTAACAATATCTCGAATAAACTTTCCCATGTCAGGGATTTCCGATCCAACGAGATATTCTTTGTCCGTTATGGTTCTCGGAAGTTTTCTCCCGATTTTTTTTGCTACCACCTTCACGGCATGCTCGGCGAGATTCCTGCTTGTGGTGTATTTTCCACCCTCGACGGTGATGAGCCCTTCAAGTCCGTCAGCACCGTTATCATGAATTTCATATTTCCGGGATGATTCGTATACGTCCTCGGTCTGGTCTTCCACCAGAGGCCTGAGCCCTCCCCAGGTATATAGGATATCATTGAAGGTAATGGGTTTCATCCCGAATGAATCATTGACCTCATCCAGGAGCTCGCGAACACTCTGCTCGGTAACATTATACTCATCCGGGCTGCCGATATACTCTTTGTCCGTGGTGCCAATGATGGATCGGCCCCTCCATGGTATGATGAAAATATGGCGTCCCCTGGCCGTTACCGTCCCCACGATATGATCGTTGACCAACTTTTTCGTAATAATGTGGATACCCTCCGATCGCCTGAGTTGTTCAGAACCCGCATCCTTCCTGGCGAAACCCAATATAATGTCCGCCCAGGGCCCTCCGCAGTTAATGGTGATATCACCATGGATATCCAACGCTTTTCCTCCCAATTCGTCACGGACTTTGACCCCTGAAATTCTATGGGGACCTGAAAAGATGAAAGACTCTACTCTGGCATAATTGGCAACTTTCGCTCCATGCTTCACCGCTGATTTGATGAAGCCCAGTGTCAGTCTTTCGGGAAAGATACTCAGGCAGTCATAATATACCGATGCCCCGGTAAGCCCATTGGCTTTTACCACCGGCTCAAGTTCAAGGACCTTTTTCCTGGAAAGACTTCTGTGCAGAGGAATCCGTTTCCCCGGATCCCAGGTGAACCGTTTATCATAGGAGAGCATGTCATACAGAATCATTCCCGCCTTGATGACCCATTTGTTGTTCGTAAATTTTTTTCCCCCCGTCGTGACCATCGTGGCCATGGGATACACGAAATTGGGGGCGATATTTTCCATGGTCTTCCGTTCCCTAAGGGACTCCCTTACCAGCCTCACCTCCATGGTGGCCAGGTATCTGAGACCCCCATGGATCAACTTTGAGGTTGCCGCCGAGGTAGCGCCGCCGAAATCGCCCTTTTCAACAAGCGCCACGGATAACCCCCGTGACGCTGCATCGTAAGCGACTGCGGCTCCTGTAATCCCTCCCCCGATAATGATCAGATCGAATTTCCCCCCCCTGTAATTCTCGATAAACCGTATCATCCCATCCTCCACATCCGGCGTATTGCCTGTCTTAAATCACATGGCCCTTCCTTCCACTGACCCGGGCAATTCGAAAACCGCTGGAATACAATTATTTTTTTTCGGGCAGTACGCCCGTTGTTACATCTCCGACATCTTCCCCGTACATGATGACCGTTCCCCGGACATGCAGGATTTCCACCATGCCCCCGATCCAGATCTGCCGCTCAATCCACGTTCGTACGTTTATTAGGTTATCACCACCGAGCCTGGCAATGGCATCGTTTACCGCCGACTCATAACTTATTCGCGGCGTTACGGGGAATACCCAGAGAAGGTTGAAGCTGCTGCTCTGGCCTTCCGTCTCCCCGAGCACTCGATAGTTTCCGGGAATCATCCTTTTTGCCTCCGGCTCAATGCCAGTTGCGCGAACATTGCTGCGTATGCATCCGGTGACGAGTATCGCGAAACACCACACGATAATGGCCGCCCGAAACAGCGTGCTCGATTCTCCGGCTATTCGATTCATGTTATCTGCTTTTCCGTCTCTTCGGTTTCTTTCCATCTCGGCCCGCAGCGCCGTCCTTTTTCTCAACCGTGACCTCTTTGTCTACAGGTTCCCCCTTGCGGAAAGCCACGGCTTCGCCTTCCACCACAACATCGTGGGACGAAACAAAAAAATACCAGGCCACCCTTTCATAACAGGTAACGTTAATAAGCGCATCAGCCCCGTGTTTCTCCAGGGCCTTTTGGATCGCCTTGTCCGTATCGGGTCTGCCCACCATCCAGAGGCCGAATACGGACCAGGCCCGGTGAGATCCCCTGACCCTGCCATGATTCACCTCGATTGTTTTATCATGGAGCGGAGTGGTCGATGCCGTAGCCGTAATGGGCGTGGTCTTACACCCCGAGGCCGCAAGAACTGCAAAAAGAAGCATGGCCGCCCATGGTTTCTGTCTCCCAGACATGATCCTTCTCCTCAATCAGAATTTTACCTCTATCCCGAAATTCGGGATAAAGGCCACGGAATCCGAAAAGGGTTTCCGCTGGGGATTTTTCGGTCCCAGATAAGGAAGACGGTAGTCCCACCGCTCGAAGGCAATCGGGCGATGGTTGTAAACATTGATAACCTCTATGTACCAGCTCAGGTGTCCCCATGAATAATTTGTGGTTCTGCTGTAGCGGATATCAAGTCGATGATTAACGGGAAAATGACGCGAATTGGGCTTCCCGTAGACCGGATAATACCGACGCTGCCCCGTTGTGTTGTAATAATCGATATCTTCCATAGAATACACTATAGGAGTATATGGACTCGAAGAAAAGAGCATGAATTTCCCGGTTATCGAATTTTTGCCAAACACATAACCCAGTATCAGCTTAAGACTGTGGTTCTGCTCGTTGTCATAATTGAGCCACTTGTTACCCCATGGGTCACCGACCTCGTTATAAGGATTACCGTAGAGCCCCGGATAGTGGGGGAGGCCGCTCCTTTCTACCGACCTCGTGTAGGTATAGCTTATCCATCCAAAAAAATCATCCTGATTTTCCTTTCTATCCTTGGTCAACAATATCTCCGCGCCCCAGGCGCGAATTTTTCCCGTGTTCATCGTCTCCCGTATACTCCAGTCAGGACCGAAGTGTACATACCTGTTCGCGAGGTCAAAAAACTCGTTATAGAATCCTTCAACCTTTATCTTATAAAGGCCCAAGGTCTGCTCGATTCCCGCCACACGATGAAACGCCCATTCTGACTTGAGATCCTTTCCAATTTTAGCGTACTGAGGATATGCATCAAAATATGCCGGGTTGGTCTGGAAAAAATAGCTGTATTTTCCCCCGGCAACTGAAAGAATTGTCTTGGTGGGAAACTCATAGCTGACGAGAAGTCTCGGATCCCAGGTTGACTCGCCGCTCCTCTTGAAATGATCCGTTCTGAAGCCGGGCAACACCGTCAGGCCCCTGAACGTGATCTTCGTCTCGATATAACCTCCAATAAGATGGTTGATGATTCGCTCATCCAGCGGCATCGGCAGGAAATTTTCATCAGTCAAGTCAAAGGTGACGTCGCGCCCGGAACGATTTGCCGTTTTGCCTCTGGCGGTAAAATAGTAAAGAACATACTCCGCTCCTCCACGGATCTCAAGGAGCTTCTTAACCGCCTCGGCCTTGAATTTATCCGAAAATCCGAAAATATAGGGTCGTGAATCCACGTAAAGTCCCTGAAGAGCCTGGTTAACGCCGGGCGCCGGAAAATTGACGGATATATAGTTCTGCCTGAGAGATGAGTAAAAAGTAAAACGGTTCCTGAAGCTTTCCGATGGCTGGTAGGTATAATAGAGGCTCTGGCCATGGGTCTGCTGATCCGTCCTGATCCTTAAACCGGTAAGGAGGGGATCACTTCCATCCTCGGGTGCCTTGTTATTCACCAGCTTGAAGTAATCACTGCTGCCCATTGCAAACAGTGTAAGCGAATGGCTGCTGTTGAAATAGTATTTCGCCTTGAACTGGTAGTCCCAGTAACGGGGCACGATGCTGATTCGCTCACCCGTGATAAGCTGTATCAGGGGAAGAACGATGATATCGATATAGCCCGATCTCCCCGATGCGATTATATATCCCGCGGGTTTTCTCTCCTCTTTGCGCTCATCAAGAGGGGAGCCGAGCGCGAGTTTCCCTCCGTCGTTTTTGATGATGCTTGTCTGCAGGAGGGCCGTGGCCGACAGGATGGATAGATCCGTGTATCCTCCAAACTCCTTGACGTCGTCCACGGTATTCAGGCTTATGACCGCTGATGTGGCAGATCCGATTTCCGCCGGGAATGCAGAGGCATACACATCGATCCTGTCAATCAGATTGCTGTTAATCACGGAATGCAATCCGCCATAGTGAAGGGGGCTGTACACGGGTATCTCATCAACCAGATACCGTATGCCGTTGCGGTCTCCCCCCCGGA
Organism: uncultured Leptospirales bacterium; assembly: GCA_964554685.1. Classification (GTDB taxonomy): domain Bacteria; phylum Spirochaetota; class UBA4802; order UBA4802; family UBA5550; genus RBG-16-49-21. Next base: position 4,521 of record CAZKPR010000184.1, read on the forward strand.
TAACTATGGGCCCGAAGAGGTCACCCCCCGTACGTATAATGCCCGGAAGCGCGGTTATGGCGTTGATCGCATCTCCGAAAGTTGCGGGAACTTCCTTGATTTCCTTTATCGTCATCGTGTGGCGTGAAACGTTCTGGATATCACGCTTTCCCGTGATCGTAAGACCTTTACCCCTGATCGTCAATGGTGCGAGGGATACATTTCTCGTTGTGTCGTCGGACACGGAAACCCTGCCCCTGTAGGTTTCAAGCCCTTCCGAGCGCACGATGACCGTGTACACTCCTTTCTCCGCGAGATCGATGAGGTACATGCCCTTTTCATCGGTGTAGGATTTTTTTCGTGCCTCTACCACACTTACGCTTGCAAATTCAACAGGCCTGCCCGTTGCGGCATTGTACACGGCACCCCTGAGCATGGCCCCTTCGGCATATCGAGGCATCGCCACCATAACACACGCAGCCAATGCGATGGCAAGGCCAAGAAGGGTTCCGCACCTGCCCTGTGGATTTTCATGCCTCTTCATTCCGTTATTCCAGCCTGAATATCAATCGTTCTTCCATTTTCACGGAAACGTTCTTCCCGTCGACCATTGGCGGCGAGTACCGTGCGTCCTGGAGCATGAGCCTCGCATCCCGGTAGAACTGCGCCGCAACCCGCTCCTTAAGATCCGGCGGCAGGTCTTTCATGAGGCGTATACCCACGATGCCGATGGAGAGGACTTTACCGCTCGCACCGATCAGGAGCTCAACCATAACCACCGCCTCAACCTGAAGCTCGCGGGCAATTTTTGGATACCGCTGCTGGATCGTCCCCACAAGCCGGGGCGGGACCACGTTCGGATAAAACGAGATATCCACGGCACCCTCATCAGACTCACCCGTGGCCCGCTCAACGGCTTCTTCGGGTTTATCCGATAGTGCCTCACCGGAATCCGTTGAATAGTCCTTTTTTGTGAATCGCTTGCGAACGGCAAACGCAGACATCGTGTCCATGTCCAGTATCTGCAATTCCTCCGTGTCTATCGCATCCTGACTGTAGGGTCCAGCGGAAAAAGTAAAAAAAAGTGCAAACAGGATCATCGCTATTGATGGAATGGACGCGAAGCCATAGGGATGCCGCTCCTCGAAATCCACAATCATGTCAACAAATGAAGACAGTCGCTCTTTCACACTGCTACTCGCCGGGACCGGTATCTTTTCTCGGGCTGGTCATGAACAGCACGTTCAGGAAATCCTGTTCTTGAAGGAGTGTCAGGACCACCGCAATATCGCGGTAGGGAAGGTCTTTATCAGCGAAAATAGAAACCACCTTGTTCCGCTGATCCTGGCGGTACGAGAGGTAGCCCTTCAGGCCTTCAAGGGAAATCTCTTCATTGCCGAGATAGATTCTGCCCTGCCGTGTGAGAGAAAGATAGATATGTTCGCTTTCCGATGTCTGCGTTTCAGATTCAGGCAGACGTATCTCCGCAAGGTTTGGCGCGTCATAGGTCGTGGAAACCATGAAAAAGATTATCAGCTGGAGAGCGGTGTCCGCCATCGCGGTAACGATGGATACCGTTTTAATTCTCTTCAGGAAAGAACGATTTTTCAATTGGCGTCATCCCCGGCTTCATGCTTAAGAGAAATCCGGTTCATCCCGGTTTCTTTGGCCACGCCCAGCGCGTCAACCAGGCGATCGTACCTGATTTCTGATCCCATCCGTATGACAAGAATCTTTCCCGGGGTCTCCGCAAGGGACCGAACGAGACGTTCCTTGAAATCGCGGCGATCGAGCAAATTCTCGCCGATCCGGAATCCACCTTCAACGGGATATACCTCTATCACGTTTTCTTCTTCCACTCTGACAGCGGCGCCTTTTTCCGGAAGGGAAAAGAAAATTCCCTCCCGTATTAAAAAGGAGCTGGTAACGATGAAAAAGAGAAGAAGAAGAAACGAGATGTCCGCCATCGATGTCGGCTCGACGAAAAGGTCTTCGCGGTTTCTCCAGCTTCTCATCCTCTTAACAAGAATCCTGTGAATGATCTTCTTTTTAACCATGAGCGCCCGTCTAGCGTGACCGGCCTGTCTTTTTCACGGGATTCCTTCCCCCGCCGTCGGATCCTTTCTCCTGCTCCATGCTGTCAGTCATGCGGGGCAGATGCGCGCACATATTGCTTATCGCCTCATCAGCCGCCGAGAACCTGTTCTGCACAATCGTGGTGAATAGATAATAAAACACCAGTGTCGGTGCGGCGACGGTGAGACCACCCGCAGTCGTGACCAGCGCCACCTGTATGCCCGCGGCGACAACCTTCGCTGTTACGGTTGTTGCCGCGACAATGGACGCGAAGGCCTTAATAAGTCCTACAACGGTGCCCAGGAATCCAATGATCGGAGCGAGGTTTCCGATTCCCGCGAGGAGACCCAGCCCCCTTTCAAGACCGTTTACGTAAATCTGGAACTCGCCGCGAAGATGGTCTTCCATATCCTCCCGATATAACGCGTCGTACCGTCTCGCGAGAGCCATCAGGTGGGAAATGAGCGTTTCTCTGTTCCACACGCCATTTTTCGAATAAAATATCAATCGTTCAATGATGATGGTGAGGGAAATGAACCCCAGAAGGATGATCGGTATCATGATCACCCCTCCCTCCTTCACGGTCTGAAACAGGCCGGGTTCGTTTTCCCCTTCCGTAGTTTCTGGAGCCCCCGGCGTTGTCCCGTCCATAGTTCCTTCCGGAGGTGTGGCTATTCCCGGTTCTTCTGCTTCCTGTTCTTCAATTGCCGGTGCCCCCTGTACTGGTTTTTCTTTTGAATAGAGGAGGGTACCGCTTCCCCCAATGAAAAGTGCAGCCGCAATAACGATGGCTCCGCACAAGACTCTTGGCGTTTTTTTCATACATGTACCTCGAACTTTCAATTCCGATATACCCCGATTCCTGCAAATAATACATACCGCGATGTCACTGCATACGACACATGATGGGGGATGAAGGATACGATATTTTTCACTTCACGATCACTTCTGCGGCTGTTCATTTTTCCCATTGCAAATAAAATAGTCAACCCAAATTTATTTGAATGATCC
>CAZKPR010000185.1:0-7533 GCA_964554685.1 uncultured Leptospirales bacterium
CGAGCGCGTGAGGCCCGGGGTGAGGACGGAACAGATTGACGAATGGGTTCATGATTTCATTGTCAGCAGGGGTGGCGTACCTGCGCCGTTGCATTACAACGGTTTTCCAAAGAGCGTGTGTGTCTCTCTCAACAATGTTATTTGCCATGGGATTCCAGATCGCACGGTAATACGTGAGGGTGATATTCTTAACGTTGATGTCACAACGATTCTTGATGGATATTACGGTGACGCGGGAAGAATGTTCGTGATGGAAGGAGCGTCTGAAGATGCGCAGCGCCTTGTGCGCGTGGCAAAGGAGTGCCTGTACAGGGGAATCGAGAAAGTCATGCCATACAGGGATATTGGTGAGATCGGTTATGCCGTGGAACGGCTCGCGAACGAGCATGGTTATTCGGTGGTGAGGGACTACGGGGGGCACGGAATTGGCCTCAAGTTTCATGAGGAGCCACATGTCCATCACTACGGAAGCGCCAGAAGGGGTATCATGATGCTTCCCAATATGGTTTTTACGATTGAACCGATGATAAACCAGGGAAGACATGAAACCAGGCTTATGCCGGATGCATGGACTGCCGTGACAATTGACGGGAAGCTTTCGGCGCAATGGGAACATACCGTAAGAGTAACGGAGAGCGGAGTGGAAATACTTACCGATTGAGGTGAGGGATGAAGGATTTTTATACCATAGAGCCTGAAAGACTGGATGAAAACGTATTCGCCCTTCTCGGATCAGACTGGATGCTTATCACCGCGGGTGATAAGGAATCATACAATACCATGACCGCCTCATGGGGAGGGATGGGTGTACTGTGGCACCGAAATGTTTGTTACATCGTGGTGCGGCCCCAACGTCATACCTTTTCCTACCTTGAAAAGAACGAATATTTTACGCTGACGTTTTTTCATGAAAAGTACAGGGATGTCCTCAAGTTCTGCGGTGCAAGATCGGGTCGTGACGTGAGCAAGGCGGTTGAGACGGGCATCACACCTATTACGACAGCCCACGGTGCGGTATTCTTTTCTGAGGCGCGCCTCGTCATCGAGTGCCGGAAAATCTATTACCAGGATCTCGAGCCAAAGAATTTTATCGATCCAACCATCGCGGAGAACTATCCACAGAAGGATTACCACCGTATGTACGTGGGTGAAATCGTAACGGTGATGATACGATAATACCTCTCGCGGCCTCGCCCATTTATAATGAAACACCATACTGTTGAAGACACCCTTCTATTCGAAGAGAGTACAAATTACCGGCGAGACCTCGGTGTACTCGAGGCCGTTTCCATCGTGGTGGGGCGAATAATCGGTTCCGGGATATTCAGAACTCCCGGGCCCATCATGGCCCTTGTTTCATGTACTTCCCTTTTCGGTCTGGTCTGGATCATTGCCGGGGTGGTGACTGTGTTCCATGCCGTATGCTATGCTGAACTGGTTGCGATGATGCCCCGCTCCGGAGGGCCCTATGTCTACATTAAGGCGGCCTACGGACCAATATGGGCTTTCCTTCGGGGCTGGGCGATGTTTTTTGTATCAGAGACAGGCGCGATTGCGGCCGTGGCCCTGGTTTTTGCAGAGTATTTTAATGAAATCTGGAAGATTTTTTTTCATGCGCCCTTGAGCCATGTTGTGGAAATAGTGATCGCTCTGGCGATTATATGGATTCTTACCGCAGTCAACCTCTTCGGGGTGTTACTCAGCGGTGTTTTCCAGAATCTGTTCAGCGCAATAAAAATTGCTGCCATTGGTGTCATCATTGGTGTTTCATTTACCGCACCAGGGAATGCGGAAAATTTTCTGAATCCCTTCCTTCCAGAGAGTTTCTCATGGTCATCGGTTCTCGCGGTGGGCGCCGCGCTCCGCCTTGCTTTTTTTGCATTCAGCGGATGGGAAGGCGCGACCTACATTGCCGAGGAGGTGAGAAATCCCCGGCGCAATCTGCCCTTTTCCCTTCTTCTCGGCATCGCGGGTGTCATGGTGCTCTATCTTGGAACTAATTCAGCCTATCTCTATCAGCTTCCCGTGGAGAGGATATCCGCATCGCAGGGGATCGCCGCTGATGCAATGAAGGCGGCTATCGGGGGGGCGGGAGGCATCCTCATCTCGATAGCGGTGATGCTCTCCACCTTCGGTAACGTAAGTACACAGATACTTGTTAAAGCGCGTTCCTGGCAGGCCATGGCAAGGGACGGCCTATTTTTTAGCGGACTTGATCTTCTTCATAAGTAGTATAAAACCCCGAACAGGGCACTGGTTGTCCAGGCGCTCTGGGACTCTGCGTTACTGGCGATGCTTGCGTGTGTCTATGTCCTCCTTGATATTCCTTCGGGACGATCCTACGAAACAATCATTGCGTACTTTTCTGCCACCGGCGCGATTTTCAACATCATGACCATATACTCAATTTTTATTTTTCGGAAGCGATATCCCGATGCCCCACGACCTTATCGTGCCTGGCTCTACCCGACCAGCATCGTGATAGTACTGCTATTGCTGGTCGCCTACTTACTTGTTACCCTGATCACGGCGTTTATTCCCTCCCTCGCGGGGCTCCTGCTCACCATGACCGGACTGATCTATTATTTCAGAAAACGAGGGAAGCACGATTAATCCTGACCGACAGGATAAATCAATTGGCTGAACAACGCGCTGGTGAGCTTATACGATGAAGGGAATCAGGGCCCTGCGGTTTTTGGGATAGTCTGGAAATGTGTCGATGTACCACCGATGGTGAGCCAGCGCACGGGGACCCAGGTTGGCGATCGTCCAGACCAGGAAAAAAACGCCGGCGGGAGACCAGGTGGCGATTGACCAGCCAGCCCAGGTGATCATCTCACCAAAATAGTTGGGACATGAGATGAGCTCGTAGAGCCCTCCCCGGGGTATCATGTAGCCGCTCTCCCCTGGTTTTCTAAGCGCGCTGAGCCTGTAATCGGAATATTTATTGATGATATACCCGGTAATGAAAACAAGGGCCCCGATGATGAATCTTGGGTCACGCAGCCATGCAGCAGTATAGAATGAATCCGGGGCAAGGGAGAACAGCCATCTTCCCTGGATATAGGTGTTGACGAAATTAAAAAGAAGGGCGAGAAGTACCGTCATGAGGGGCGCCCTTTTGTTTATACTCAGCGAGAATGGATAAATGAACGCACGATGGGCATAATGGATCTGCCACATGACCAGGAGGAGCAGGGTTGCCGCGGTCGCGGGTCTGCTGTCGTAAAAAAAGTAGAAGAGCATCATGAGTGATGCCGGTGCCTCCTGGACAAGCCAGGCGATTCGATTGTTAACAAAGGGGCCCCAACCCGCGGTTGCGTGGCGCCCGTAGGGCGCATCAATGAAAACAAGGATGAGAAAAGTGATCACGGCCAGGGCGAGAAAGGAAAGGTAAATTATTACGTATACCTGTAGTTCACTCATGGCAATCCCTTGTGGCGTAAGAACTGTCAAAGAAGATCAATGAATAATCTTTCTGTCAAGCATTCTTAGGGTTTCCTTGCCGATTGTGGTTGCCAGTATTACTTATGAGCGAAAGGGTTGCAAGGATTCTAGAACGTTAAAAGCATGTGAGGTTGCATGAAAAGGTTTTTTGTTATCATTATTTCCGGGGTATTTTTTCTTACCTGTACTCAGAAAGGTTATGATGAGTTGAGAGTGGTGCCCCTTCCTGTGATGATGGCCATCTCCCCCGGGAGCGATTCATTTATCGTACTCGCTGTTGAAATACCGCGGAATGGTCACATATACGGCAATCCTAAGGGACCGGGTACGGGAAAACCTACGGAGATATTCGTCGAACCGGTTCCGGGAATACGTATCGATCCTCCCAGGTTTCTGAAACCGAAAAAATTCAACTTTCCAGGTGAAAAGGAACATACCTGGGGATACGAACATGAAACCAGGATTTACCTGCCCTTCCATGTCGATGCCATGGCGACGCCCGGAATACGTTCAATGGAAATTACCTTTGATTCTATTCTCTGCGCGGAAGGACGCGGGGGAGGAGGCGCCGTATGTATTCCCGAGATTCGGCGCTTGGCATATCCGGTGAGGATAAACCCAAAAGGAGGGAGTGTAACTCGTCATGATCCGGCGCACGAGGCGGAATTCATGGAATCAATCCATGGAGGGATGGATGTTCATCTCAAAGAAAAAAAGAATTCAATTATTCTGGATGGTGATGGGGGAGAGGATGATATCAAGCTTCTTTCACGCATGAGTTTTTTACCCCGCTATTTTAATCCAGGTATAACGGGACTCATCCAGGCGATATTGTTTGGTATTTTGGCGGGATTAATACTTAATGTTATGCCCTGTGTGCTGCCCGTGGTAAGCTTAAAGATATTGGGATTTGTGCGCAATGCCGGTGAGAGCAGGAAGGCATTGCTTTTTCAGGGGCTTTCTTTCTCTCTCGGAATTCTGGCCAGCTTCGGTGTACTTGCCGTACTGGCAGCATATTTCGGCTATGCATGGGGGGGGCTTTTTCAGCAGGAGGCATTTATTGTGGGGATGGCAGGCCTTGTGTTTGCCTTTGCCCTTTCCCTTCTGGGAGTGTTTACCATCAACCCGCCATCCTTCGCGGGACGTTTTTCAATCGACAGGGGCAACCGCTACGCTGATGCGTTTGTCAAGGGATTGCTGGCGACACTTCTGGCCACGCCCTGCAGCGGGCCTTTCCTCGGTGGCACACTCGCATGGGCGCTTACCCAGTCACCGTCGATAATTGCAGCGGTTTTCATGTCGATTGGCGCGGGAATGGCGCTTCCCTACCTGGTCCTCACGACCAATCCCGCGTTCATGAAGTGGGTACCACGTCCCGGTGAGTGGACCAGGACGTTCGAGTCGATAATGGGGTTGCTTCTTGTCTTCACAACGATTTATTTACTCGGCCTTCTCGAGCCGGACAGGGTAATGCCCTCGCTGACCCTTCTTGGTTTTATTGCTATGGGTCTGTGGCAATATGGTCAATACGGAGCTGTTCATCGAAGCCGTTTGTCGCGACGACTGTCGGTCATTATGCTCGTTGTTATACTCCTGGCCGGATATTTTATCTCCTTCAGGTTTCTGTTTGAGATATCCCCGCACGCCGAGACACAAAAGAGCGCTTTCAGTATAAGCCGCATGATTGCAAACAGAGATAACGGGAAGATTTCTGTAATCAATTTTACCGCTGAATGGTGTCCAAACTGCAAGCTGGTTGAAAGCGTGACGCTTGGCAGGGGCAAGGTGTTGGAAGCCCTGGCCGATGAAAACGTAGATTTTATGGTAGCGGATATAACAACGCGCAATCCGGCGGCAGAGAGGCTCATGGAGCTGTTTGGGAGCAGGTCCATTCCCCTCCTTGCGGTGGTACCGCCGGGAAGAGGCTTTTCCAGGCCGATCATCCTGAGGGACATCTATTCACCCAATGAGGTAGTACGTGCCCTGGTCGAGGCAGAGAAACATATCACGAGGTATAATTGATACCCGGTGGCGGTGATCCGGGTAGAAGCGTGTGGGTCAGAGTCCAAGAACTGCCGACACCAGCCTCCTGGCTATCTCAGGGGTTTTTTCCTTTTCAAGAAGCTTCCTGTGGATGACGGTTGCATGCCGGAATTCGTTGCCATTTTTGTATGATGTAATGCGAATCTCCCTGATGCCCTTTCTATTGCAGTAACCAATTTTGCAGAACTTGCAGTTCGATATTACAATCCTGATGCCGTTTTCAGGGTTTTTTTGTTCGTAGAACCAGGCTTCGATCAGGCGAAGCATCTCGTCAAACAGAAGCTTAACAAAGTCATCCATGTTATCATCGGAAAGATTTTTTGAATACACAACTTCAAGCACGGATCCCTTTTTCTCCAGTTTCCGCGTAACCTCTTCTATTGCCATGCCGTAGTGGGTGATGCCGTCGAGGGAGGCAAGGTCGGTGGCAGCATTCTGTGCGGAGATTTTTTCCAACGGAGTTATCGATATCATGAGAGAGATTGCCATGATAATAAGAAAAAGACGTGGGAAAGGACTGCTACGGATGTACCGCGCGACATGAACCAGGGGATCAAGGGCAACAGGACGCATGTGTGCCATCACCTTACAGCGCTCTGTGACCGATGTCTTTCCGGTAATATGCGCCATTGAAGGAAATTGATCCGATGGACGAGTAGACCCGGTCCCGCGCTTCGGCAAGGGTCTTTCCGAGTGCCGTGACATTCAAGACCCTTCCGCCATTCGTGTAGTAATGGCCATCCCTGTAATCGGTCCCGGCGTGAAAAACGATGATATCATTGCTCACCGTGTCGAGGCCGCTTATCGGCTCGCCCTTTTTGTAATCGCCGGGATAACCACCCGAGGAGACAACCACCGTGATGGCGTGCATTTCTTTGAATGATACATTAATGGAGTTGAGGGTGCCGTCCAGGGAGGCGGTGAAGAGATCGCCGAGTTTTCCGTTCATGAGCGGAATAATGACCTGGGCTTCCGGATCCCCGAAGCGAACGTTGAATTCGAGAACGTGAATGTCTTTGCCGCTGACGATGACCCCCGCATACAGTATACCCCGGAACGGCGTACCTTCGCTTCGCATGCCGTCGATTGTTTTCTGGAGAATTGCATCATGGACAAAGCGGAGCCGATCAGGCGTCATAACCGGAGCGGGGGCATAGGCGCCCATTCCCCCGGTGTTTGGACCCCGGTCCCCGTCAAATATGCGTTTGTGGTCCTGGGCGGCGACGAAAGGGATGATGTGAGTTCCGTCCGATACGCAGAGAACCGAGGCCTCCTCGCCTGTGATGAAGTCCTCCACGAATACGCGGGTATCGCCGGTAACGTTGCTGTTGATAAAGTTGAGAGCCTCTCCCCTGCTTTCGGGGATACCCACCCCCTTCCCCGCGGCAAGCCCGTCAAGCTTTATCACCACAGGGTACCTTTCTTGACGGTTGATGAATTCCACGAGTTCTTCCTTCCCCCTGAATTCACGATGAGAGACGGTGGGAACACCGTAGCGGTTCATGATTTCTTTTGCGAACAGCTTGCTTCCCTCGAGCATGGCCGCTTTCCTGGTGGGGCCGAAACATGGGATCTTTTTCTCATCCAGATAATCGACAATGCCGCCCACGAGGGGGGCCTCAGGCCCCACGAGAACCATGTCAATCTTGCGTTCCGTGCAAAAACGCGCTATCCCTGGATGATCATTAACATCGAGATGGACGCGGTGGGTGGGATCGGTTCCTCCGTTGCCGGGAGCTACGAAAACCTCGTCTGCACTTCCGTCCTGGAGAAGCCTCCAGGCGATGGCATGCTCACGCCCTCCTGAACCGATAAGTAGATATCTCATGACACCTCGCGAAGTATGAATATCCTTCGAGTAAATAATATCCCGACCGGGTAAAAACCTAGGACCCATTACCGGTATTGTCAACGAATAATATCATCATACCAGGGGAGCATGCAAATAAATTTGGGTTGACTCTTTTCTTGGCAATGGGAAAAATGAAGAGCCGCAGAAGTGATCGTGAAGTGAAAAATATCGTATCCTTCATCCCCCATCAT
>CAZKPR010000186.1:0-7510 GCA_964554685.1 uncultured Leptospirales bacterium
ACACTGGCCGGCGTCGCCGCGATGGGAGGGCGCGGGGTGTTCCTCGGATCGGTGGGAAACGACCATCACGGCGATCGCTACCTCAAGGATACCGAGGAGGCAGGGGTGAAGGCGGACCTCAGGAGGCATGAAAGCCTTACCGGTCACGCGATCACCCTCATCACGCCGGATTCAGAAAGGACCTTCGCGACCCACCTCGGCGCGGCCCTGCTTCTCAACGGCGACGATGTGCGGGAAGAGGACATCATGCGAAGCAAGATCCTCCACGCCGAGGGCTATCTCTTCGAGCCGCCGGGGCCCCGGGACGCCACCCTCCAGGCCCTTGAGATGGCACGGAAGAACGGGGTCCTCATCTCCGTCGATCTTTCGGATCCCGGCCTCATAGGAAGGATCCGCGGGACCATGGAGGGCGTCGTCAGGGATTACGCCGATATCGTTTTCGCGAACGAGGAGGAGGCAAAGGCCTTTACCGGTCTGGAGCGGGAGAGTGCCCTGGAGGAGATAGCGAAATTCTGCGGCTTCGCGGCGGTCAAGCTCGGATCCGAGGGGAGCATCGTCAAGAGCGGCGGTACCGTCCACCGGATCGCCGCAATCGGAGCCGACGTGGTCGACACGAACGGCGCCGGGGACATGTACGCCGCCGGGGTTCTCTTCGGGTTGTCCCGGGGGTACGACGCAGGGCGGTGCGGACGCATTGGAAGCTACGTTTCCTCCCATGTCGTGGCCCACGTGGGGGCGCGTGTACAGGGCGTTATATCGCTCGACGGTATATCCTGAGATCCGGACCACCTGTGTGCTCCCGGGTGCAGGGATCGGCGTGCCGTCAGTACCCATCGCAGATATTTATATTGACGTAATATGCGCCGATGCTATACTACCGATATCGCGGGGGACCGCACTCATCCGCCGGTTCCGCCGCGTGATTCCCTACCGGAAGCATGGCGGTATGAAGATAAAGCTATGGGGGGCCCGGGGCTCCCTTCCGACCCCACTCTCGGGGGAGGACGTACAAACAAAATTGCGGACGGTGCTTTCCCTGGCCCGCCCGGGGGATATCTCCTCCGCCGAGGCGATCGATGCCTTCATCGACTCGCTTCCCTTTTCGCTCCGCGGGACCTACGGGGGCAATACCACCTGCATCCAGGTGGTGACCGGCGCCGGCGACATCATCATCCTCGACTGCGGCAGCGGGTTGAGGCGCCTCGGCGCGGAGCTGATGAAGGGAGATTTCGGCCTGGGGAAGGGCGTCGCGCATATTCTGATGACGCACACGCACTGGGACCACGTCCAGGGCATACCCTTTTTCGTCCCCTTCTACATAAAGGGGAACCGCTTCAATTTCTATTCGCCATTCCCCGACCTCAAGGCACGCCTGGATTACCAGCAGGCCCTGACGCATTTTCCCGTCAGCTTCGATTACCTCCAGTCCACGAAGGAGTTTTTCACCCTCGGTACGAAAGAGGTGCTTCATCTCAACGAAGCCGTCATCACGAGCAGGCTGATGCCCCATCCGGGGTCTTCCTACGGATTCAGGATCGAGGAAGGGGGCGCCAGTTTTGTGTATACCAGCGACTGCGAATTCAACATCAACGAGATCGAAGATATCGAGAAATACCGTGATTTCTTCTCCGGCGCCGACGCGGTGGTCTTCGACACCCAGTATACCTTCGACGAGGCCATTGACAAGTTCGAGTTCGGCCATTCCTCCGCGGCGATCGCCATTGACATCGCCGGTATGTTCAACGTGAAGCGCCTCATCCTTTTCCACCACGAGCCTAACTACGACGACGAAAAACTTGAGAACGTTCTCCTGAACGCCAGGACCTACATGTCCATGAACAAGAAGCGGGTGGGGGACATGTCCATCGACATTGCCTACGAGGGCATGGAATTCGAGCTCTAGGATGCTGGGAAGAGGGTCCTGAACGTGGAATGCAGGGAGGGATGCGGGGCCTGCTGCATCGCCCCGTCCATCACTTCGCCGCTCCCGGGCATGCCCGGGGGGAAACCGGCGGGTGTGCGGTGCGTCCATCTCGACGGGGACAACCGATGCCTCCTCTTCGGGAAGGACGAGCGCCCCGCGGTATGCCGGGAACTCAGGCCGTCGCCGGAAATGTGCGACAATTCCCGTGACGAGGCCCTCGCGCGGCTGGCAAGGCTCGAGGAATTGACCCGCCCGCAATAATCAGCAGGGAGGAGACAGATGCCGGCATTCGACACCATCCTGCTCATCGTGAGCGGAATCCTGATGATCGTGGGACTGGTGGGGTGCCTCCTTCCCGTCCTGCCGGGCCCGCCCCTCGCCTACGGGGGGCTCCTTCTCCTGCAGGCCACCAGGTATGGCGATTTTTCCCTCGCCTTTTTCCTGATACTCGGGGCCTTCACGGTCCTGGTGACCGCCCTGGACTACCTTGTGCCCGCGTGGGGGACAAAAAAGTTCGGCGGCTCGCGACGCGGTGTCGTAGGGGCGGTCATCGGCCTCGTCATCGGCATCATCTTTTTCCCGCCGCTGGGGATCATCGTGGGTCCCTTCGTGGGGGCCCTCGTGGGGGAACTCACCACGGGACAGGGTTTCGCCGGGGCCCTCAGGGCGTCCTTCGGATCGCTGGCCGGCACGCTCCTGGGCACCGTATTGAAACTCGCCCTTACGGGGGTCATGATCTTCTATTACATCCGGTCCCTCATGAGCGCGTGGTAGACCCCTCTCACAGGCCGGGTCATGAGGATGCGCCCGTCCTGAGTTTTTTTGCGATTTCCGTCACGTGCCTCCCCTGGAACCTCGCACCCTCAAGCTCGTTCTCGCTCGGCATCCGCTCCCCATTTCCACCGGCGATTGTGCTCGCGCCATAGGGGGAACACCCGGAGACCTCATCGATGAGCGTCTGTCCCCGGAAACTGTAGGGGAGCCCCACGATCACCATCCCCAGGTGCAGGAGAGTGGTGTGGAAGCTCAGGATGGTTGATTCCTGTCCCCCGTGCTGTGTGGCCGTGCTGGTGAACACGCTTCCCGCCTTGCCCACGAGGGAGCCTTTGGTCCAGAGTGACCCCGTCCCGTCGAGAAAGGTCCGCATCTGCGCCGACATATTGCCGAATCGCGTGGGTGTCCCGAAGATGATCGCATCGGCCGCGGCCAGGTCGTCGATCGTCGCCACGGGAACGTCCCGGTATGCCTTCGAGGCCTCCTCGATCCCCGTGGCCTTCAATACCTCGGGGGGAAGGGTCTCGGGCACCCTCATGACGAGGGGCTCCGCTCCCGGGACCTCTCTCACACCTTCGGCGACCGCGCGGGCCATTCGGAATACATGCCCGTAGGCGGAATAGAAAAGGATCAGTATTTTCATGCCAGGGTATCCTCCCGTCTCGTTGAATGAGTGTAATATACAGAATTCAGCGGGGAGTGTAAAAATTTATGAAAATTCGGCGTTACCACCGCTGTGGGATATTAAAGGAATCCTGACTATTCAAGCATCCATCCCTTAACCCCCATTTTCTCCTGCATGTTTGACTTTCTTAAATACTAGTGATATACTGGTATTGTGGGTGGTTTCCGCCGCGGAGCTTGCCTGCGTGACTCCGAATGTACCTGACGGAGGAAACAGTATGAAACATATTTTTTTTATTCCCCTCGTGGTGCTGCCCTCCCTTCTCTTCGGTGAAGAACCGGCCTTCGTTGAATTGCAGCGGATCGCCCTTGCGGAGAATCCCCGCCTCAGGGTCCTTGAGTCCGAAGTCCAGATGATTAAAAAGCGCATACCGCAGAGCGACGCCCTTGAAGATCCGAAGCTGAAGCTCGGTATAAACAATCTGCCGGCGCGGTCTTTTTCATTTACAGGAAACGATATGACCAGCACAGAGATTGGTATCTCGCAGATGATTCCCCTGGGCAGGCTCCCCTACAGGAAGAGGATCGCGTTCCTGGAATATGAAATGGCAGCGATGCGATTGAAAGCGGAGAGGGTCGCGACCCTTCACCTGCTTCGTGTCAATTATTACGAATACCATTACGTTGCGTCATCGCTCGTGATTCTTGAAGACATTAAAAAAAAGATACGCCTGGTGATGGAGAGGGAAATCGCGGCCGCCAAATCGGGGACCGGCGCCCTGACCAATGTCATAAAGGCGGAAATTGAGCATGCAATGGTCGATGAGGAGATCATTAACCTCTCGCAGAAGCGCAGGGAACTGCGAGAGCAGATATTCTACCTGGCGGGAAGAAAGACGGGAATTGGAGACGAAGCACTTCCCTCACCCGAGTTCCGGGTTCTGCCTGTTGAGAGAGTGAAAGGTGAGATCGCAGCGTCGAATCCCGAATTGAAAATTGCGCTCCTCAACATGGAAATAAGCAGGAAAGAGATTCTGGCGAAGGAAGCGGAATACGCGCCTGATGTTGATGTCGGACTTTCCTACATGATGCGCCGTGACGGCCCGAGGCGATATTTCGCGGAGCCGATGATTACCTCGGGAGGTGCGATGACCGTGTACGGATCTGAAAAAAAGAAGCGCGATGACATGATATCCGCCATGGTTACTTTTTCGATACCCTTATGGTTCTGGAAAAAAAACATCCCCATGGTTGACGAGATGAAGAAAAAAAACGAAGCGGCGAAAAATCTCTACATGGACAGGCTGAACGAAATGAACGCCAGGGCGGAAATACTCGTCGGTGAGATCTCCCGGTGGCGCGCGCTGCATGCCCTCTACCGCAACAAGCTTATTCCCCGTATGGAACTGGCACTGGAAACGAACCTGGCCCGTTACCGGACCAGTGCCGTCGAATTTATGCCCGTTATCGATACCGTGCGTATGCTGCTTCGTTACAGGAAGGAGCTTCTCATGGCGGAAAAGGAGTATTACGGGGCGTTTTCCGAGTTGAACGCCCTCATGGGAGTGGAGATAGTGCAATGAAGCGCACATGGAAAATTTCCATCATCGCCGTAGCGGTCCTGATGGCAGGCGGGTATCTCGTTGTGAACTACCTGACAGAAGGCCACCGGACCCACCAGGAAGAGGAGTTGCAGTATACATGCCCCATGCATCCCCAGATTGTGCAGGATAAACCCGGAGACTGTCCCATATGCGGAATGAAGCTTGTGCCGCTCAGGAATGATGATAAGGGCGGGGCGGAGGAACATGACGGACATGCACTGCCTGGCCTTGCGCCTGTCAGGATCGACCCCGAGAGGCAGGCGCTCATGGGGCTCACCTTTGAAAAGGCGGAACGTCGCGCTATTGTCAGGGAAATCAGGACATCGGCGAAGATTCTCCCCGACGAGACCAGGCAGTTCAGGGTGACCGTGAAGACCGAAGGGTGGGTGGAGAAGCTTTTTGTAAACCGGACGGGACAGTACGTGCGGAAGGGATCGCCCCTGCTCAGCATCTACAGCCCTGAACTCGTTTCTTCCCAGCAGGAATATATCTCGTCCCTCAAAGCGTCTGAAAGGCTTGCGGACATGGGGGACGGAGGGGGTCTATCCGGATCGGGGATGAAGGAGATAACCAAGGCGGCCCGTGACAGACTACGCCTCTTCGACATCTCAAATGCGCAAATAGACCGGATAGGGCGTACCGGGTCAGTTGAACGAACGATGGTGCTGTATGCCCCTGCATCGGGGTATGTCATGGAAAAGAACGTGCTGCCTGGGCAGAAGGTGACCGGCAACGACACCCTCATGACGATTATCGATATATCCCGGGTGTGGGGGGAGGCGGACGTCTACGAGACGGACATCCCCTATGTCAAAATAGGGATGAACGTCGAGATCACCCTTTCATACTGGCCCGGAAAGGTGTTCAGGGGCAGGATCAGTTTCCTGGACCCGGTCCTCAATCCGGAGACCAGGACCCTCAGGGCTCGCCTTGAAATTGCGAACGCCGACCTGTCACTCAGGCCGAACATGTACGGAGACGCGAAACTGCGCTACTCCGCCGGGAAAAAGATTTCTGTTTCCGAGGGCGCCGTGATGAGGACCGGGGAGAGAAATTATGTATTCGTGAAAAAATCCGAGAGGGGTGATATTCTTCCCGTGGAGGTGGCACTGGGAATTCGTGACACCGGGGGATTTTTCGAGGTACGAGAGGGGATTAGCGAGGGCGAAATGGTGGTTTCATCTGCGAATTTCCTTGTTGATTCCGAGTCATCAATACGGGCGGCCCTCAAGGCCGCATCCGATCAAGGAGGGCACCAGCATTGATACGCAAGCTGATAGCATTTTCCGCGCACAACAGGTGGTTCGTGATCATCCTCGTCGTTGCAGCGGTGGCCTTCGCTATCTATTCCTTGCGCGCTATACCCCTGGACGCGATTCCCGACCTTTCGGATACTCAGGTAATCATCTATTCCCGATGGGACCGGAGCCCTGACATCATCGAGGACCAGGTTACCTACCCGATAATAAGTTCCCTCCTGGGGGCCCCCCGCATAAAGGATATCCGCGGCCTCAGCGATTACGGCTTTTCATACGTATATGTGATATTCACCGACGGCACGGACCTTTACTGGGCCAGGAGCCGGGTTCTTGAATACCTTTCAACAATCCAAAGCTCCCTGCCCGAGGGCGTTACCACGGAGATTGGTCCTGACGCAACCGGGGTGGGATGGGTCTATCAGTATGTTCTGGTGGATGAAAGCGGAACCCATGGCGCAGCGGATCTGCGGGCCTATCAGGATTGGACACTCAAGTATGCCCTTCAGAGCGTACCCGGCGTGGCGGAGGTGGCCACGGTCGGTGGATTCGAGAAGCAGTATCAGGTAATCGTCGATCCCAACCGGTTGAGCGCCTACGGCCTTTCTATCACTGAAATCATCAGAGCCGTGCGGCGCAACAACAACGAAGCGGGTGGGAGGCTTATCGAGTGGTCGGGAAAGGAATACATGGTGCGCGTGAAGGGATACGTCAGGGAAGTGGAAGACCTGCGTAAGATCGTGGTGCGGGAGAAGGAGGGTGTCCCGATCCTTCTGGAACACGTGGCATCGGTGGCGCTCGGTCCTCAGATGAGGCGCGGTATCGCCGATTTCAATGGGCGCGGGGAGGTTACCGGGGGCATCGTGGTGATACGCCACGGGGAGAACGCCCTAAACGTTATCGATCGCGTCAAGGAAAGGATTCGTGAACTCGAGCCGTCCCTTCCCCGGGGGGTTGAGATCGTTCCGGTCTATGACCGGTCAGACCTTATCAGGAGGGCCATCGACACCCTTACCAATGAACTGGTCGTCGAGATGATCATTGTGAGCCTCATGATCATCTTTTTCCTGCGTCACTTTCCATCGGCAATGGTGCCGATAATGACGATTCCAGTTGCAGTCCTCCTTGCCTTCATCCCGATGCATCTTGCCGGTATCTCCTCAAATATCATGAGCCTCACGGGTATTGCCATTTCGATCGGGGTTCTGGTGGACGGCGCCATAGTCGAGGTGGAGAACGCCTATAAGAAGATCGAGATATGGATAGAGGAGGGTAAAAAGGGCGACTTCCACGAGGTACGGCTCGAGGCGCTCAAGGAAGTGGGCCCT
>CAZKPR010000187.1:0-7500 GCA_964554685.1 uncultured Leptospirales bacterium
ATTTTGATTTTTTCGTTATGACCCGGCCTGGGCTTCTGCATGTTAGATGTCCCTGACTGGCGCCCCCCCCCCCCCGAGGAAGGGGGATGGCGCGTCTTGCCCTGAGCGACTTGTGCTGAGCGAAGTCGAAGCAAGCCGAAGGGCGCGCAGGGGGATTCCTCCCTCAGTAGGATAAATGAGAGGATGAATCCCTTAAATAAGTATATTATGGAGATTGTGTGCGATATCGGAGAGAGTTAGTTAGAATTTGAAAAAAATGTAAATTTGAGGATAAAATTTTGTTCATTTCATAGCTACTTCGTTGCACCAGTAGAGACAGGCATGATGAAACCCACGGATAGGACGGCGAGGGTCCAGCACCATCACCGCTCTGTATACGCCTCATTCCTGTTCATCCATGGCATCCAGAGATCGTATGCGCTATTGGTGTATCATCATTGCCGGCATGGCCCTGGCACTGGCGGTGTCGTGCTGCGGGGGCAGGCCTGATCGGGGGAAGGCGGAGGCGCTCCTTGCCGGGTTCAGGGAATGGGGCGACGAGGCGCCGGGTCATGACGCGTTTTCATCGTCCACAAACCGCTTCGAGCGTGAAGAGGTCCAGTTCCCGAAGCTCGATCCACTGGCTGGCGCGGCGTACGTGAAGCCGCCGGCAATCGGCAACTACGGCACTGTGGAACTGGCGTACCCCATCGAAACCCCTGCCGGGCGCGCCGGGCTTGCCCCCTCAATCGCGCTTTCATATTCTTCCTCAAACGGCGATGGTGTGGCCGGTATCGGCTGGGGACTTTCCACCGGTCTCGGCATCATTGCACGTGACACGGGGGGCGGTGAGCTCCGCTACGATCATCGGGACACATTCACCTACAAGGGCAAACGGCTCCTTAAAGTGGCGGGTCCGCTGGGGAGTGAGAACGGCACCTACCGGCTTGAGATCGAATCAGGCTTTTTGCGCTTCGAGCTCACGGGGGCTGGAGAAGGGGGGATCTGGCGCGTGTATGATACCTCGGGTACCGTGACCGTCTATGGTGAGAGCGGTGAAGCACGGATTGCCCGCCCCGATTCGGCGGAGCGGGTCTACCTCTGGAATTTCTCCCGTTCCGTGGACCGCAACGGCAACACCATGACCGCCTCCTATGTGAGGTCGGACACTTCCCGCTCGTCACCACCCTATCTCTCGGAAATACGGTATACGGGGAATCTCACCGAGGGAATGGCGCCCCGCCAGTGGGTTCGCTTCACCTATGGGGAACGGCGGGAATCCTACGTCACCCGTTCGCCGGGCTTTCTCGTTGTCATGGATCAACTTCTCGACGAGATAATCGTGGGGTGGGACTCGAAGGAGCTCTGGCGCTATTCCTGCGTGTACCGCGAATCCGGGGATTCTGCCAGGCCCCTCCTGGAAACCGTGCGCTCATCGAGGAAATCCACGGAGCCGGAATTCATCTACGGGAAGGGTGAGCATTATCTTGTCTGGAGGAACGTGGCCAATCCCCGCGTCTCCGATCCCTCTGAAGCGCCGGGCGACGTGCGTCATTTCGAGGGAGACTTCAACGGCGACGGCCTGTCGGACATGGTGTTTGTCAATCCCACGAACGGAGACTGGTCAGCCCTGGAGGCGCTCCCCGCCTGGGCCGGGGGTGGCTATGCGCATCGCCGCTACGGCACGGCCTTCGCCGGCGTGCCGGTGGAGTGGTTTCCCGGAGGGGCCACGGGCGATTATAACGGCGACGGCAGGAGCGATATCGCCTTCTACCTCCCCGCCACGGGGGAGATATGGACGGCCCTCCACAACGGAAGGACCTTCGATTTCCGGAGATATGGACGCGTGGATAGACGTATCGATCTCCCCGCCTGCGAGTGGTTCACCGGCGATTTCGACGGCAACGGGCTTTCCGATGTGGTGCTCTTCAATGAGCCCACGGGGGAGTGGCTTTTTATGAAAAACGCCGGGGATTCCTTCGAGATACTCACCGTGGGGAAGAGATTTCGTCATCTTTTCAGGGATGATTACCGACCCGATACGTCGATGAACGGGGACGGCACCTCCGATGAAAAGCAATCCGGCCGTGAACGCTCCCATGTCCATTTCTTCTGCGGGGATTATAACGGCGACGGCAGGAGCGATGTCTCCCTCTATGACGAGTGGACCGGGGAGTGGTGGGTCGGGGAAAACCGCATCGACGATGATCCGGGAGGTCCCGGTTTCGTTCTTGCATGGTATAGATACGGCAGATTCGCCACGCCGGAGCAGGCGCTCTTCGGGCACGACCGGTTTTCCGGCGACTTCAACGGCGACGGTCGTTCGGATTTTCTTTGCTTCGATCGTGACAGCGGGAGGTGGTGGATCGGTGAAACGGGGGATCGGGGCATCGTTTTCAGGGTGTTCGCCGGTTCCCCCCGGTCCAGGGAGATTACCCGGTGGCTCCAGGGGGACTTCAACGGCGACGGCAGGACGGATATCGGCTATTACTCTTCGGATGGGGGGGGCTTCTGGATAGGCGAGGCTGATCCCTTCGGCTTTCGCTTCAGGGTCTATACCTCCCTGAGGGAGTGCCCTGACCCGGAACGGATCCTGGCCGCGCCATTGCCCCGCGATGAGGTCGTGTTGAAAAAGGGACGCGGCCTGGCGGGCTCCACGCCGGTGCGCTATCAGTATGACGGGAACGAGCACCGGGGGAGAGGGGAGGCGGTGTGTGCCGGTCACTTCACCTCCGTACTGGGAGAGGTTCCGGAGCTCCTCATCTACGACCGCTCAATGGGGCGTTTTTCCTTTAAAAAGGGAAGCGCGGATCCTGTTCCGGTCCTGGAGAGCGATGGCCTGAACGCCGAGGGCGGCAGGATCATGAACAATGGCCGACCGCGTCGTTACCGGGGGAACGACGGCCTGGTCTACTATCGCCCCGAAAGAGGAGCCTTCGGCGCGAAACGGCATATCTTTTCACTGGTGCACCACGACGGCATCGGATTCGTCGATGAAGAGATAGCCTCCTTCGGCGAAGACCTTGTTGAAGAGTTTGATATCGGGTCGGGCCTCTTCTGGATCGATCGCTTTAAAATAGACGATACGGATGAATATCTCCTCGTCCTCGACGACCGGAGCGACGATCCGGCATTTCTTCTGTTCGGAACCAACGGAGAGCCATCGGCGGCAAGGCGCATTGTAATCGACGCCGGCGCCCTGGGGGATCAGTTTTTCCACGGCTTTCGGGGGTCTCAGGTCAAAATCTTCAGCGGCGATTATACCGGGGACGGAACCGCGAATCTTCTCATTGTGGATTACCGGGGCTCTGCGCATCGCTGGTGCCTGGGCACCCTTTCTTCCGACGGGAGTCGGATTTCATTTGCCGGGCTTTCAGGGAATCCGCGGTTTTTTCCCGACGGATTCATAACCTCCCGGGGACCGACGGTCGGGGGTGACAGAGACTTCCTTTACATAACGAACTCCCCGGGGCGCTTCTGCTTTCACAGGCTCAGGATCGAATCCGGGCGAATCACCTCCCTCGGCGACCATACCCTCCAGGAGGGCGTGGAGTTCAATAGTGATTTCGATCCTGACGGGCGTCCCCTGGTCTATGTTTCGCCTGCCGCATCATCGGGTCCCCTTCCGAAGTGGGTCGTCTTCGAGGGGGGAGGGTATCGACTCGAGGATACGGAGCCGGAGCGTGTCATCGATCGGCCCGATCTCATGACCCGGGTCTATCCCTTCCAGTGGCTCCATGGGGACTACAACGGCGACGGGAAAACCGACATCGGCTTTTTTCACCTGAAGGAACGAAACTGGTACTTCGCCCTCTCGGGTGGCGTCGCGCCCGACATGCTGACCGGCGTGAAGAACGGCATCGGCGGCCGCTACGATTTCGAATACGTCAACTCCTCGGGCCTTGACAATACAGGGGACGACGACGTGCCGGACCTCCCGGTGAACTACCGCGTGTGCGCAAGGATGACCGTGGAGGACGGCCTCGGGCGGAGCGTCACGACGCGCTACGAGTACCGGGACGGCCGCGCCTTCTCGTCCTTCATCAACGGCCGCAAGGAGACCGACTACTTCGGTTTCGGCGAATTTTCCGTCATCGATGCCTACGGGGCCCGGACAGTGCACCGTCATCATGGCGCCCCTTTCGATGATTTCAGGATGAACCGCGCACTGGGGGGCGCCCCGAGTGAGATCAGGCGGATCGGCGAGGACCATGTCGAGTATGAGCGAAGGGAGTACGACTATCGTGTCGTGGCGATTGAGCCTTCAACCGTGTCGGATGATACGGTGAAAAGCTTCCTCCTGGAGCCCTCGGCGGTGCGCCGATATGCCCGGAACGTGCTGACGGAAACGCGGAAGACGGCGATCGAGCTCGTTCCCGGGCGCTACGAGGTCCGCTCCAGGCATGAATCGGTCACCGACCATTATCAAGACGGTGCCCATGATCCGGTCACGACCGCGAATCTCTATGAATACGAAAGCCTTGAGGCGACGAATCAGGCGCGCCTCGCGGCACAAACCGAGTTGGAGGGCAGCCCCCTGGAGCGCGTGACCGAATTCGGGTATGACGCGCGCGGCAATTGCCTTCGGGAGCGAACGCGCTCCACAGGGACGGGTGCCTCTTCCGTACCCGATCGAACCATGGAATACGCCTATGACGGGTACGGCAACAGGATCCGCGAGGCCGACGTGTCCGGGATCCCCGCTCGCATCATCGAGCGGGAGTATGATGGCGAGCTAACCCAATATGTCGTTGTAGAACGAGACCGGGGGGGATCCCTAGCCTTGGTGACGCGCTATGTTGTCGATTACGGCTCCGCCTTCGGGGCCATCACGGAGAAGCGGGGGCCTGACGGAAATGCCGTGGGTTTCGAGCATGATGGCCTTGGGAGGCTTGTGCGCGAGTGGGTCGATGCCGATGCGCCCGGCGAGACCCTTGGCGTGTACGATTACAGTAACGGCTTTCCCTTGAGCGTGAAGGCCACGCGGTTTTCCGGAGGAGGGATAACCGGCCGCTCAGGGGCCATGGATTTACGGGTTTACGCTGACGGAATGGGACGTGTCATCCATACGGTGCGCAGCGCCTCGGATGAGCCCGGCCGCCGCTACGTGAAAAGCGGGCTCATCGTGTATGACCGGGTGGGCCGCGAGGTTCGAAAGAGCCGTCCCGACTATGCGCGGGACGATGAGATCGACACCTTCATCGCGTCCTGGCGGGAGAACAATCCCACGGTGACGGAATACGACGGGAGCGGCCGGCCGGGGAAGGTCACTCTGCCCCGTGCCTATGTCGGCGAGAGCGAGACCTTCGTCTCGTTTCGCTATGAAGATCCTTGGTCGGTAACGGAAACGCACAGCGCGGGACGGGTAAAACGCACGGTGTGCAACGGGCGTGGTCTTGTCCTGTATGTCGAGGATGCGGGAACCGGCACTTCGACAGTATCGGAGACCGGCTCGGGGGATGGTGCCTATGTGAGTGCGAGAATCGGCTTCGCCTACGACGTGGCGGGGAACAGGGTGAAGAAGATGGATCTTGCTCCGGGAGGCCCTGACATGTCGACGGATATTCCCGGGGGCCTCTTCACGCCCGGGGCCATGGACCGATCGGGGAGCAACGTCGCCTGCTGGCGCTATGACGCCTTCGGCCGCCTCCTGGCCGGGAGTGATCCGGACAGGGGCTATGTCGGCTATGTCTACAACGCCTTCGGCGACATGGTGATGAAAACCGACGGGAACGGCGCGAGGACCATTTTCCGGTACGATCCCCTGGGCCGCCTGGAGGAGAAGGTGCTTCCGGGGGAGGAGGGAATCGTGCGCTACGCCTACGACCGCGCCCCGGGTTGTGAGAACGCCATGGGCCGGCCCGTCCGCATAGAATCGCCCGCCCAGACAAAGCGGTTCAGCTACGACCGTATGGGGCGGGTGAAGGAGGAAACCAGGGAGATGACTGGGGGAGACGGATTGTACGGGGGCGTCTACGTGACCCGCATCCGCCACGATTTGCTGGGAAGGAAGACCGAGATCGCCTACCCGAAGGACCCCTGGAGCGGGAAAGCTATGGCGGTATGCTACCGCTATGGCCCCATGGGCGTGCGTTCCGTTGAGGTCGACGACGGCGAATCGCGGCGCGCAGTCGTGGAATCGATCGAACACAACGAGACAGGCCGTGTACGCCAGGTGCGCCGGGGGAACGGGACAGTGTCGTACTACGGTTACGACGGAAAAGACCGCCTCACCAGCCTCCTGACCACGGCGGTCCATAACGGGAGGGAATGGAGGGTCCAGGACCTGCGCTACGAGTATCACGACGATGATGCCATCGCCGAAATCGTGAACACCCCCGACGTCTCGGCCGATGGACCGGTGATGACCTCCATCCGCTACGAGTACGCCTACGACGGCCTGAACCGGCTGGTCCACGCGCGGGGGTCGTATCAGAAAACCACCACAACGCCGGGGGAGGATCCGTTAGCGTCGGGTGATCCTGTAACGGCGGGTTTAAACCCGCCGCTGCCGCCGCGGGACAGGTTCGACATTGCCTACGACTACGCGCCCAACGGCAACATGACGGGGAAAACCGTGTATGACCCTGAAAGCGACGCGATCCGTGACCGCTGGGGCTACCGCTATCGTAACCATGCGGTCACTGCGGTCGACACCAATCAGGCAGGCGGGGCAATCGAGATGCGCTACGACGGAGCGGGGAACATGGTGGAGCGTCGCGACGGAGCGGCGGGCCGCGCCATGGCCATGGACTACGACTCAACGGGGCGCATCAATCGCGTCATTGACCCGGACAGCGGCGAGGTGATCGGGCGGTACCGCTATGATGAATCGGGCTACCGGGTCCGCAAGGGGGCGCGGCGCCTCGTGGAGGGCGAAGAGCGCGTCGTGGAAACGGTCTCCCCCTCGATGTACCTCACCATGGAGTGGCAAAAAACGATTGACGGGCGTCCAATTTCGGGTACCCATAGCGCCGTGCGCCACGTCTACCTGAACGGGGTGCGCATCGCCGCCCTGGGTCCCGGCGGGGAGATGCGCCACTACCTCACGGACCAGGTCGACTCGGTGACCGTAGTGACGGACGATGCGGGGAAGGTCCTCTCGAGCCAGGAGTACCTTCCCTTCGGCGAGGCCTGGGTCGCCGGCGGGGACGACGGCGGCGCCCCCAAGTACAACAGCCAGGAGTTCGACCGGGAGACCGGCTATTATTATTACAACGCGCGCCACTACGACCCCGTCCTGGCCAGGTTCGTGACGCCGGATTCGGTGGTGGATGGGGAGTTTTCTACCCAGGGGTGGAATCGATACAGTTACTGCCATAATAATCCAATAATTTATCGTGATCCTACAGGACATGACATACGGGACAGCATTTGGAATGTCGCTGATGCAGCTGGTGAAAATATACGATCATTCGGAGAAGGAATTAGAAGTGTAGGTGAGAAATTCACTCAACCTTTGTGGAATGCGAGAGAATGGGACGATAGAATTATTAAAGGTGTTAATGACAAGTTGCAACA
>CAZKPR010000188.1:0-7447 GCA_964554685.1 uncultured Leptospirales bacterium
CGACAGGTATATCCAGGGTTTCGAGGACGAGTTCCTCAAGGACGAGGACGTGATCTTCGCCCTCCTCATTGACCGTAAAGGCTACGTGCCCACCCACAACTCGAAATTCGCCCTCCCCCCTGACCAGGACCCTGTAAAAAACCGTATGTTCAGCCGTTCGAAGAGAAATTACGCGGACAAGCGCGAGATCCGGGAAGTCCTCAAGTACACCGGGTCCGGCACCGTGCGATATCTCTACCATCGCGACACGGGTGAGCTCATG
Organism: uncultured Leptospirales bacterium; assembly: GCA_964554685.1. GTDB lineage: Bacteria > Spirochaetota > UBA4802 > UBA4802 > UBA5550 > RBG-16-49-21. The sequence continues at coordinate 263 of CAZKPR010000188.1, forward strand.
TGGAACATCGGCGCCCCCGTCCATCTACGCGACCGTCACTGGGGCGCCTTCCTCGTGGGTATATCCCTGCACAGGATCGACATGATCAAGAACCAGATGATCATCATCACCGTGACACTGATGATCATCATACTGAGCTTCACCCTCCTCGTGATCCTCGCCGTGATCCCGATGAAGTATCTCGAGTCCCCGTCCGTTCCCGGGGCCGCCGCGCCGCCCGGGGCGGAGTGAAAATCCGCGGTCAATCGCAATTCACGTTGTTTTTACATTGACATGAGGACAAAACCCGCGCTACGCTGGCCTGCCGCGCGGCGCCAGGCAGGCTCCGCCGCGGCCATACGGCACCCATCGGAGTTGATCCAATCATGAAGGCAATGGACACTTTCCGGGAAATATCCCGCGACCCCTGCGAATACGCGCGGCAGTGGAAGAAACGGACCGGCGGGAGAGTCGTCGGGTATTTCTGCTCCTACACCGTCGAGGAGATCATCCACGCGGCGGGCGCCCTTCCCTTCAGGATCTTCGGCACGAGGGGGAGCATCACCCTCGCCGAATCGCACCTCCAGGCATACTGCTGCTCCCTCGTGCGCGGCGGCCTCGAGGACGTCCTGGCGGGGAACATGGAATTCCTCGACGGCACCGTCTTTCCCCATACCTGCGACTCCATCCAGCGCCTGAGCGACATATGGCGTCTCAACGCCGGGGTTCCCTTCCACATCGACATTATCCTCCCCGTCATGATGAAGGGAGCGAGCGCGCGGGCTTACATGACCGACGTGATACGGAGCTTCCACCGAGACCTCGAGAAGTCCCTGGGCATTGAAATCGACGGGAAGGCCCTTGGAGAGGCCGTGGCACTCGCCAACCGCGTGCGCGCATCCCTGGGCGAGCTCTACCGGATCCGATCCGAAAACCCCTCGGCCCTGGGGGGAAGCGACCTCTGGGCCGTGATGAAATCAGCCATGGTGATGGACCGTCAGGAACTGGCCGGTCTCCTCGATGGACTCCTCGCAGAACTGAAAAACGCCGAGCCCGGCAGGGGAGAGTGGAAGCGCCTCGTCCTCGCCGGGGGGGTATGCAGCCACCCGGACATCTACCCGATACTCGAGAACGCGGGGGCGGCCGTGGTGTGGGACGAGCTCTGCACCGGCACTCGCTACTTCGAGGGACCGGTGTCCGAGTCCGGGGATCCCCTCGAGGCCCTGGCGACGCGCTACTTCGAGCGGATCACCTGCCCGGCAAAGCACCGGAGCATCGAGGAGCGGGGACGCAACCTGGTCGACATCGTGAAAGCCCACGATGCGCGGGGCGTGATTTTCCTTCTCCTGAAATTCTGCGACCCTCACTCCTTCGATTACCCTTACATGAAGGAGCGACTGGACGCGGAATCGATCCCGAGCATGCTCCTTGAACTCGAGGAACAGCCCCTCCCCGAGGGCCAGCTCAGGACACGATTCGAATCATTCATCGAAATGCTGTAAGGCCCCCGGGCCCTTCGCGAAGGGAGAGCGAAATGACCGAAGAAACGAAAGCTGTGGATCAGGACGAAGAACTCCGAAAGATCAAGTCCGTCAAGCGGATGAAGGAAATCATGACGAAGTACTTCATCGAGGCGAAGACGGCGCGCCAGACGGGCAAAACCGTGGCCTGGATCACCAGCGGGGGCCCCGTGGAGCCCCTGATCGCCATGGACGTGATACCGATCTACCCGGAGAACCACGGCGCCATGATCGGCGCGTCCCACATGGGGGTCCAGCTCTGCGAGATAGCCGAGCAGATGGGCTATTCCCGGGACCTCTGTTCATACGCGCGTACCGACATCGCCGCCGCCGCGACCAAGGGAGGAGCGATACCCGGGGGGCTCCCGGAGCCCGACTTCCTGGTATGCTGCAACAACATCTGCGGCACCGTCATTAAATGGTACGAGTCACTGGCGCGCTACTTCAAGGTCCCCCTCTTCTTCTACGACACTCCCTTCATCCACCGGGAGTTCTCCGAGGAGGCGAGGCGGTACGTGCGCAATCAGACCATTGACTACATCGCCTTCATCCAGGAACAGACGAAAAGGAATGTCGACATCGACCGCCTGAAGGAGGTGGCCCGATTGAGCGTCGGCGCCATGCGCCTCTGGCAGCAGGTCCTCGAGACCGGCATGAACCGTCCGGCCCCCATGACCGCCTTCGACGCCTTCTTCCACCTTGCCCTCATCGTGACGCTCCGGGGCACCCAGGTGGTGATCGATTATTACGAGGAGCTTTTAAGCGAGCTGAAAGACCGCATCGCCCGGGGCATCGGCATGGTGCCGAATGAGCGCTACCGCCTCCTCTGGGACAACCTGCCCGTATGGTTCAAGACCCGCTGGCTATCGGACAAGTTCGCCTCCCACAACGCGGCGCTCGTGGCGAGCACCTATACCAACGCCTGGTGCAGCGTCGTCGACCTGATCGACGAGGATGACCTGGCGGGATCCCTGGGCATCGCCTCCTCGAGCATCTACATCAACATCTCCATCGACAGGATGCTGGGGGAGCTCGGCGAGATGATACGAAAATATGACGTGGACGGCCTGGTGATGCACTCCAACCGTAGCTGCAAACCCTACTCCCTGGGCCAGTACGACATCCAGCGGATGGTCATGAAGGAATTCGGGATCCCTTCCCTTATCATCGAGGCGGACCAGGTTGACGAGCGGAACTTCAGCGAGGGCCAGATCGAAACGAGGATCGACGCCTTCATGGAAACGATACAGTCGGGACGCTAGGCCCCGACGGCACGCGTACGATACAGGAGGAACTCGATGGGCACACCGGTGTACGGACTCGAGGGCGCGCGGGCCCTCGTCACGGGAGGAAGCAGGGGCATCGGTCTGGAAATTGCGAGGGCGCTCCTCGGCGAGGGGGCCAGGGTGGCCATCTGCGGCCGCAAGCGTGAAAACCTGGACGCCGCGGCGGCGGCCCTGGGCAATCCCGCGGGCATCCTTACCGTGGCGGCCCACATCGCCAGGGAAGAGGACGTCGAGACGCTTTTCGGAAGTGTACGGGATGCCTTCGGCGGCCTTGATATTCTCGTCAACAACGTCGGGATGAACCTCATCACGGCATCCACCGCGGAAACGGACCCCGACCTCTGGAGGAAGATAATCGACACGAACCTTACGGGGACCTTCCTCTGTTCGCGGAAGGCCGCCGCCCTTATGAAAGAGGGGAAAGGTGGCAGCGTCGTGAATATCACTTCAATAGCCGGCCGCCGTGCGTCACCCGGCATGGGTGTCTACGGCATCGCAAAGGCCGCGGTTGAGATGATGACAAAGGTCCTGGCCGCCGAGCTCGGATCCCGGGGCATCCGCGTGAACGCCGTGGCCCCGGCCATGGTGCGCACCGATTTCAGCAAGCCATTCTGGTCCAACAGCGATATACACGCCCAGATCGTTCGGGGGATACCCCTGGGAAGGATCGCGGAACCGATCGACGTGGTGCATCCCGTGCTCTTCCTCGCCTCGTCCGCCTCGGCCTTCATCACGGGACAGACCCTGGTGGTCGACGGCGGCGCTACGGCGATATAACGAGAAAGCGGGTTCACGTGAACCCGCTTATGCTCGATATCGCATTCGTTAGCGTTATTAATTCTCTTCCAGCTTGGTCTTCAGGGTGTAGTAGGCCTTTTTCGCCTCTTCCCGAACGCTCTTGTTCAGGTCGGTCCTGGCCTTCTCGAGGGGCTTGAGGCAGGCGGGATCGATGATACGCTCCAGGGCGCGAACCGCCTCGAGGCGAATGTCGAAATAGGGATCATCGATCATCCTCTCGAGGGTATGTATGGAGGACCTGTCCCTCATGGAATAAAGGGCCTTCACCGCTTCCAGCCGGACGTTCTTATATTCGTCGCTTGTCGCCTTGTGCACCAGGGGAAGCGCCTCCATGAAACGGTGCTTGCCGATGTAGGCGAGGGCATCGACCTTGGAGGCGACGTTCTCGTTCATCCGCTTCACCATCATCATGAGGGGCGCGTCGTTGAGGGCCTTCTGGGCCTTCATGGTGCCGAAATTCTCCATGATATCCCGCGCCAGGCGGCGGATTTCGAGGCGGTTGTCCGTCAGGGAGCCGACGAGAAGGTCGATCGCCTCGTCGGAACCGATATTGCCGATGGCCCTGATCGCCTCGAGGCGGATCTGGTAGCGGGTGTCGTGAAGCTTATCCTCGAGATGCACGATGGCCGTGGGGTCCTTCAAGGCGCCCATGGTGCGGATCGCCTCGATCTGGACCATGCCCTTCTTGTCGTTCAAACCAAGCACGATGATGCCCGCCGCTTCCGGGTCGTTCCCCTTCTCCGCCAGTATCCGCAGGGCGTCGATCTTGTCGTTCTGCGACCCTTCGATCATCACGGCGCGGAGATCCTCGAGCATATCGTCTCCGTAATCGCCCATCTCGGCGAGCTTGAGGACCGCCATGTTTCTGATGCGCAGGTCCTTATCCTTCTTCATGCGCCGAAGCGCCGCGAGTATCTCCGAATTGTCCCGTACCTGGGGAAGGAGGACGTTGAAGGCCCTGAGCCTGATCTCGGAATTCCGATGAGTGGTGCACTTGATAAGGCCGCCGGTGTTCTTTTCGCTAATCAAACGGTCAATATTTGGCTTAAAAATCGACATTGATCTGGCCATCACCCTGTATGTATCACTATGTTACAAAATTATCAACGTCATGGTAATTGTCAATATTAATCGGAAAAATACTCGAGCCGCGCCCTGAAACCACGGAAAAAGGTGATACGGTCATTACCGGATTTTGTTACCGTTTCCAGTGCAAAGGGCACGATTTTTCAGCGCAGACGGACAGCCGCCTCGAGAGATTAATAATTGACAATATATTCACAGTATATACTTTCTCATTAAACGGGGCAATGAATTCCTTTGGTTTTTTTCCGGGGATGAATCAGGACGGACAGCATCGGTAATGCGAGAAAAATTCATTTCCCGTAAATAGTGATGGACAGGGACGCCGGAAGCGTGCTAACGCATCTTTCCATGTTGCTGATCAGAGGGATTATAAATCGAATATCATGATGAGCCGGACACAACTATGAGCCTCCGAAGAAGAATAATAATGGCGATCTCTTTCAGCGTGCTGTCATGCCTCGGTTCATACCTGATGCTGAGCAAGATATTCAGCAACCTGGAAAACCAGCTGTACGAGAGGTGCCGCATCGAGGCCCTCACCGGCGCCCGGGCCATGAGCGACATCATCACGTTCATGGTCAAGCACGGCATGCTGACCATGGAAGCCGCCTTCGACACGAATTACCGGGAAATACCCGGGACGAATCCGAAGCAGTACCACACCCGCTACGACGCGATTTTCGATCGCTGGATAAAGGACATCCAGGATCAGTTCCTCCAGGACGAAGACGTGGAGTACGCCATTCTCTTCGACAATAACGGCTACGTCCCGACCCATAACAGCCGTTACGCCGCCCCGCCGACGGGCGACTACGCCCACGACCTGGCGCACAGCAGGTCTAAGAGGATATACTCGAGTTTCGAAGGGATCAACGCCATATTAAAACACAGGGGTGACGATGTATCGAGGGAACTCTACGTGCGTGACACCGGCGAAACGATATGGAACATCGGGGCGCCGGTCATAGTGGATGGAAAGAGGTGGGGTTCCTTCATCATTGGCGTAAGCCTTGTAAGGATAAAGGCGATCCAGAACCAGATGCTGGTCATCATCATCATCACGATGTCGGTTATTCTCGTCACGACCAACCTGATCATCTTCCTGATGATCCCCCGGCATTACGTGTCCCAGATAGCCCGGGGAATGTAACACGTCCTCTCCTTCCGGAGAGGACGCGATACGTGACCGCTGCGCGCTTAAGCCGAGACAACGAGCCTATTTTTTTTCCAGCTTCACCTGCTCTTCCGCGAAGAAATCTGCGGGGGTGAATCCGTACACCTTCTTGAAGTCATCCTGGTAGGGACAGAGGTTGCAGCCGAATTTCGCCACTACGAACGCTCCCTTGTTGAAGGCTTCAGCCGTGTTTTTGTCGAATACCCCCTTTCCCGCCATCTTATTCTTGTACTTGATATAGTCCCTTACCCTCTGCAGCACGCATTGCCTGCACTTCTTCGCGTTTTCCCTCACTCGTTCAGTGACCAGTGCCATGAAAATCTCCCTCCAGGTTAATGTAACTCATCCGCTCCTTCGATGCCCGTGCCGCGGGAAGACCCTGCCCTGTCCCGGCCTGCTGCTGCGGCAGGCGGCCGGCTACTGCGAAATCTCGTTTCCCCGGCCGCGCTGCTGCGCAACGATCACCGCGACGGTTACAGGCTATAGAACCGCTCGAAATATTTCCACAATATTTTTTCCCGCCGCGCAATCAAAAAAACATCCGTATCATTTTGGCCACAAAATAGGCTCCTGCGATAAGGAAGAGGGGTATGGAAGCGAAAAACAGGCCCACTTCAATGGGTTTGAGCACTGAGCCATGAAGCACCTTTTTTCCGAAAAAATTATAATGATAGTGCTCCGGCATTTTTGACCTGTTGTACGTTCTTCGGAAAATGGTGAACTGGAGCATCAGCATCACCACCATCATTGTACCGCTCAGGAGCCAGAGAAGAAGAGGGAACTGGATCTTCTGTATCTGCTCGGGATGGTAGAGGGTGAAATATATCAGGGCCGCGGAGATGAAAACGTTGCTCACCGTGGTGAGGATATATCGCTGCAGGTACTTCTGGATACGCGTCTGGATATATCTGATGAGATAGGAAACATGAAACGCAAGCGAAACGAAGAGGACGAGAAACAAGATTATTACTGTCACGCATTTCTCCCGCGCAATGAATGATTGCGAACGTCCAACACCCTTTTCGACAGAACGGCGCGTATCGAGCGCGCCGCGGTTTCCCCCCGCCGCGGTCCCATCGCGGGGCATACGCAATCACCCCGCGCATCCGACCGCGCGTTCATCCTTCACCTGCGTGAATGTCCCTGGATAATAGCGGGGGGCTCTTCTCACCGTGGGCTGACCGCCGTCCCGATGTGCCGCCCCGCACGTCCGAGTCGGGAGAGCGGACCCATTACAGCTGCCCCCTTCCGCGCCGATTCTCCCGACACGGTATAATGCATCAATCGGGGGAAAAAGTCAAGTGAAACTATGCTCCGCCACGATTACTTTTTTTGTTTTCGA
>CAZKPR010000189.1:0-7315 GCA_964554685.1 uncultured Leptospirales bacterium
AGCTGAAACAGGGAAAGCGCTGGAAGACCATCACCTACCAGCTGAAACCCGTCAAGGAGTACAGCGAATCGGTGTTCCAGCTGGACAGGGAAATCGACCTTCCCCTTCTCGGCAAACGCCAGCTTCCCTTCTTCGACAGATACGGCCCGCGGTATGACCTGGTGGTGATTTTTTCCAGGAGCATCCTTCCCCCCCACGTGGATCCAACCCGGTCAGGGGTCACCGGTGACGCGCAGAATGACGGGCCCGGGGACAAAAAAAAGAAAATCATCCTCAATAAATTCGATTACGGTCTGAAAGTCCATTTTTACCGAGGATTCATACCCTTTCTTAAATATTATCACCTGGGCCTGATTTCCCGAGGTGATTTCTTCATGGCCGATACCTCCGTGGGAATCATGTACGGTATCGACAGGAAGTTCAACAGGCCCCCGCGGGAAACATATTTTAATTTAAATACCGCCTACTTTTTCACGCCGATGTTCAAGGAGATCTTCACGCCCTCGGTGCGAGCCGGTATATTCCAGTCGAACACGGCAAGGCCCGACCTGGGGCTTGTTTCCTATCATTTCCTGATCATGAACGCCATGCTTGCGCCGGGGATCACGCTCCTTCGCAAAGTCAATCTCTATACCGGTATCGGCGTGGAAACGGCCTTTTTCTTCAACAGCAAGCTCAACAAGTACAAATTCCTGAACCTTGATCCCTCCAGCCTGATCAACCAGGGCAACCCGGTGCAGGAGGTGGAAAACATCAGGACAATGTACACGCTCAAGAGGGAAATCGAAAAGAGGGCCGATGTCTATACATACGTGGAAGCGGGCTTCATATACGATTTCACCCACCGAAGCGATAAAATCTACGAGCTGAGGAAGAACAGGTTGAAAAAGGAAATCGCGCTGATATATGATTTCTATTTCGTGGAAAAAACCTTCAGCAAGATACGCCTGGTCGGCCATTTCGAGCACGAATTCAAAGACAAGAACATCTACTCCGGCATGCTGGCCTACCAGTTCCTCTTCGGCAACGTGCCCTTTTACCAGGAACAATCAGTAAGCAACCAGGCGTTCAAGGGACTCCAGGTCTGGGCCTACCACTCCCGGAATGCTCTCTCCCAGTCCAACGAATACCGGATATCAATGTATCGCGACTTTCTCTACATAGGCGCCTTCTTCGACATGACCCTCTTCGAGGGGACGGGACGCGACGTGAAGGGTGTGCAGTTCGGTTTTGTGGGAGGTCCCACCGGGCGGGTGCTTCTCTTTGACCACTTCGAATTGTACCTTTACTACGGCTGGGACTTCCTCGTATCAACTAAAAAAAGCAACAGTTATTTCTATTTCAATATCCAGAACAAGTGGTAACCACCGCGTCTCCCGATCCGTCAACCGATCGACACGATACGATCCAGCCTGAAATAGCGGATCTCCTCTCTCAGGTGGCAGTATGCCAGCAGGTAGCCCGCTCCTCCCAGGGTGACGAACTCTTTCGGTTCTATGTCGCGAACGGTCCGGGATCCCGAACTGTCGCAATACGTGATCCTTACCCTCTCTCCGGGGTGGAGCCCACCCACGGGGCCCCGATGAAGAGATCTCTTCCCCGCTTTTTTCGCCGTCCTGGCCCGCTCGAAGGGACCGTGATACCCGCGGAGATCGTTAACGGTCCATGTCCCCTCAGGGTCCTCACGCCCCACGATGTCGGTGAAAAGTCGCATGCATGCCATTGCATCCGGATAGGCCCGGTGGTGCTGGAAGTCGATGCCGAGATAGCCGCAGACTGTCTCAAGCCGATGATTCGGAAGCCCCCGGTAGGCGCGGCGCGACAGCCGGACGGTATCGATCCCGGCCATGGCGGGAACCGCCCTTCCGACACTTCTGAAGGCGGCACCGAGAAAGGAAAGATCAAAGGCGGCGCTATGGGCGACGAGGAGCGAACCGTCGATGAACCCTTCGATCTCGCCAAGGACATCCCCGATTCGCGGGGCTCCCCGCACCATCTCATCGGATATGCCGTGAATCTTGTAGGCGTCATGCGGCATCGGTATCCCGGGGTCCACAAGGGTCGAGAAGGATTCCTCATCTCCGCTGAGATTGAACCGGATTAACGCCACCTCGACGATCCGGTGAAGAGAGGGATTGATGCCCGTGGTTTCCAGGTCAAGCGCGCAAAAAGAGAGTTCGGCCAGCTTCCCTCGGAAAAAACGCATGCTAGAACACGCCGATCATTTTTATCTCGGTCTCCAGGGTCACGCCGAACCTCGCCAGGACGGTTTCCTGTATGCAATGTATAAGATCGAGAATGTCCCGGGAGGTGGCCCCTCCCCTGTTGATGATGAAATTCGTGTGAAGATCGGAAACTGAGGCGCCGCCAATGCTTTTCCCCTTGAGGCCGGCGTCATCGATCAGCTTCCATGAGGAATGGCCCGGTGGATTCTTGAAGACGGATCCCGCTGACGGATATTCGAGGGGATGCTTCGCACGTCGCTCGGCAAGAACATCCTCGATTCGACCCCTGACGCGTCCTGGATCTTCAGAGGCATTCAGGCTGAAGCGGGCACCGGTCACGATGGATCCCTCCCCGATATCGATGTTCCTGTAGGAAAACATGCTCTTGTCCAGGACGAGGGCCCGTGTTTCTCCCTCGGGTGTGACAATATCCACGCCGAACACGATATCCGCGAAGGCACCGTCGGATGTCCCCGCGTTCATCATGACCCCTCCGCCGATGCATCCCGGAATCCCTGCCATGAACTCAACCCCGCAGAGTCCCGCTCCCACGGCAAAGTCGATGAATCTCTCCTTGGACGCGGTCGCCTCGCAGTACACGGTCCCGTCGTCAAGGAGGCGGATCTCGGCGCGACGACCACCCTCCTCGCAGAGCCGAAGTACGATCCCCTCGATCCCATCGTCACTCACGAGGAGGTTCGATGCCCCCCCGATCACCGCGAGGGGGATGCCGCCTTCCCGGGCAATGGTGACGATCCCCGGCACATCATCCCTGCTTCGCGGCTCGACAAGCAGGTCCGCGCTGCCTCCCGTCCTGTAGGTGGTATACCGACAGAGGGGCGCCCCTGCCGAAACGTCTCCGTGCCGGGAAAGCGATTCAATTATCGAGGCGGGTATTTCCATCTTCCTTTTTCGTACGCCGGGGTTCACCGTGAAACAGGATGCCGCATCCCCTCCGTGGGGGGGGACGGTGACCCAAAAAAATTGTTTCAATATTTGATTCATGGATTATAATGTCAATGAAATAACCTCATATTCGGAATTCCCGCACTTCCGGCCCATCCCGGGTCATCTATGAGTATATCATGGGGCCGGAGTTGCCGATATATATGGAAACGGAGCCGATACATGGGAATGAAAAAAACGCCGAAAAAACCGCTTATTCCGGAGATCACCGAGTTCACGGACGAGGAGGGGAAAAAGTGGGTCCAGACATCGGCGGACGACCTCTTTTCCGTCAAGGAATTAAACAAGATCATCGAGCAGATCGACCGCAGCGGCGATTCGGACGAGATAATACTCGCGAGAATCGATTTCCAGAACGTCAACCGGGAATATTACGAAACATCGGTTAAACTCAGAAACAGGCTCCAGCGCCAGAACGAGCTGATACAAAAGATGATCGCCGAGACACGCACGGTCATCGACAGGAAAAACAGGAAGCTCAGGGAGCTCATCGACTACATCAGGAAACTCCACCTCCTCCTTGCCCGCCTCTCTGAGGAGGGGGAAGAGAGCGGGAAGCTCAAGGTGCCCTCAGACATGCTTCTCCGCTCCGCGGGAGCGGTCTTCACGGAGGAGGATCACGTCGAGCCTGAATACGAAGAAGTGGAAGAAATGCCCCTCTCCCTCGCGTGACGCGGATCCCTAACGGGAAAAAATGTTTGACAGCGCCTCCCCTCGGAAGGCCCCTGATATCAGCGGGATGAGAGGTCCCGTTCCCGGGCGTTACGGCCATTGCGCCCGACGGGACGCCTCCTTTAAGGAAAACGTCAGTCAACAGAAGGGGACGCGCACATGACACTCAGGATTTACAACACCCTCACGGGAACGGCGGACGAGATTATCCCCGGCGGCGTGAAAAAAGAATCGGTAACCGACTACCCTCCCGTGACGATCTATTCATGCGGACCCACTGTTTACGGCTACGCCCACATCGGCAACTTCCGCACCTTCGTCTTCAACGATTTCCTGAGACGGTATCTCAAATTCAGGGGTTTCCGCGTTGACCACGCCATGAACATCACCGACGTAGACGATAAGACCATCGCCGGGGCCCTCGGGGAAGGCGTGACCCTCGGTGAATACACATCCCGATACACGAAGCTATTCCTCGAGGACCTCGCCTCGCTCAATATCGAACCCGTTGAGCACATGCCGAAGGCAACGGAATCGATCGACGCCATGATGGACATCATCTCGAAACTAAGGGATAAAAACTACCTGTACGAGAAGGACGGCTCGACCTACTTCAGCATCGCTCGTTTCGAACGTTACGGTCGCCTCTCCAGGCTCGATCGGCGCGAGATCAGGAGCGGCCTCCGCTATGACACGGATGAATACGAAAAGGACGACGTGCGCGATTTCGTCCTCTGGAAAGCGCCCAGGGAGAACGAGGTCTCATGGGACACCCCCTTCGGCCCCGGGAGGCCGGGCTGGCACATCGAGTGCTCGGCGATGATACGGAAGATATTCAACGCCACGATCGACATTCACACCGGCGGCGTGGACCTGATATTCCCCCATCACGAGAACGAGATAGCACAGAGCGAGGCGGCCTACGGCGAGCCCTTTGTCCGACACTGGATCCACATCGAGCACCTCCTGGTGAACGGATCGAAGATGTCGAAATCGAAGGGAAACTTCTTCACGCTGCGGGACCTCCTTGAACGGGGGCACTCTCCCCGATCCATACGCTACCTGCTCATTTCCGCCCACTACCGGAAGCAATACAACTTCACCATCGAGGGCGTTAACCAGGCCGACCAGGCCCTGGACCGCATCGACAATCTCGTCGTGCGCCTCTCCGATATTCGCGGCGGGGGAGAAGAGCCCGGGACGGAGGTGGCCGGCGCCGTTCGGGCCCTCATGGACGATTTCACCTCCGCCGTTGACGACGACCTGAATATCTCTCGCGGCCTCGGTGTGTTTTTCGAGTTTCTCCACGCGATCAACACAATGATAAACGGGGACGCCGTCACGCGGGGCGGCGCCGACCTCGTCATGGATGCCCTGGTTCGGATCGACTCGGTCTTCGGATTCATCTTTTATCCCGGGGACGCCGGCGACGACGTCGATGTCTCCTGGATCGAATCTCAAATCGAGGAGCGGTCGAATGCGAAGAAAGAGAAGGACTACGCGCGCGCCGACGCGATCCGCGACGCCCTTCTTGAGAAAGGGATCGTGATCGAGGACACCCGGGAGGGGGTGCGTTGGAAGAGAAAGGCCTGATCCTCGGGAGAAACCCCGTGCTTGAATACCTTCACGCGGCCAGTCCGGATTCCGACGGCGACGTGTACATCTCCATTACCGCCCACGGGAAAATCATCGACACCATCCTCGAAGCCGCACGGTCCAAGCGCCTCAGGATCCACAGGAAGGAGAAGTCCTTCTTCGCCCCCCTGGGGCCCTCGTCCCTCCACCAGGGAGTCGCCATGAGCCTTCCCGGTTCCTCCGTGACGAAGGCCGGCGACATGTCGATAATCGGGATCGCCGCGGAGAAGAAGGGCGTCCTGGTGCTCCTCGACCGCCTCGAGGACCCCCACAACGTCGGTTCTATCATCCGCACCGCCGAGGCCCTGGGGTGCGACGGCGTCGTGCTCTCCAGGTCCCACTCCGCGGGAATCACTCCCGCGGTGGTTAAATCCTCTGCCGGCGCGACGGCGCACATCCCGATCATCCAGGCACCCAACGTGGCGTCCTTCCTCGACGATGCGAAGTCCTCCGGCTACTGGGTCATCGGCACAGCGGGAGAGGGTTCCACCGATATCGGGGAGCTCCGCGCACTTCGTCCCTGCGTTGTCGTCATCGGCGGGGAGCATGGCGGCATGCGGCGCCTCACGGGCGAAAAGTGCGACGTCGTCGTTCGCGTTCCCCTCGCGGGGTCCATGTCCTCCCTCAACGCATCCGTCGCCGCGGGGATCGTGCTCTATGAAATCATGAGAAAGGTTTGACCCGGGAGCCTAAAAAAAATACTTGCCAATAATCGGGCCCTGGACGTATCTGCAGATACCATCATTGGCAACGAAGCAGCAATGGACCTGAGCCGGATACGCAATTTTTCCATCATCGCCCATATCGACCATGGCAAATCCACCCTGGCGGACCGCATTATAGAGAAATGCCGCCTCGTCGACGCGCGGAACCAGCGCGACCAGATTCTCGATACAATGGACCTGGAGCGCGAGCGCGGCATCACCATTAAATCGAACGCCATAACCCTCAACTATACGGCGTCCGACGGGAAGGACTACCTCTTCAACCTGATCGACACCCCGGGCCATGTTGATTTCACCTACGAGGTCTCCCGGGCCCTGGCCGCCTGCGACGGCGTGCTCCTGGTGGTCGACGCGTCCCAGGGGGTCGAGGCACAGACCATCGCCAATCTCTATCTCGCCCTGGACAACGACCTCGAGATACTCCCGGTGATCAACAAGATCGACATGCCCAGCGCCGATGTCGCGCGCACGAAGGAGGGCATCGAGAAGAGCCTGGGCCTCGACTCGGACCTGGCGGTCCTGACATCGGCGAAGGAAGGCACGGGCATAGACGAGCTCCTCGAGAAGGTGGTGGAATGCATCCCCCCCCCGTCGGGAAATTCCGCTGCGCCCCTCCGGGCCCTCATCTTCGACTCCTATTTCGACAACTACCAGGGCGCCATCATGAAGGTGCGCATCTTCGACGGCACGGTGCGCCGCGGTGACGCGATCAGGTTCCTTTTTACCGGGAAGCGATACGAAGTCTCCGAGGTGGGTGTCTTCAGGCTCGAACTCGAGAAGAGGGAATCCCTGGGGCCCGGCGACGTGGGATACATCGTGGCCGGGATCAAGACGGTCATGGACACGAAAATCGGCGATACCGTCACCCTCGCCGACGCCGTCTCGATTGAGCCCCTGAAGGGCTTCCGCGACGCGAAGCCCATGGTCTTCTCGGGCCTTTACCCCATGTACAGCGACGATTACGAGGACCTCAAGGACGCCCTCTACAAGCTTCGCCTGAACGACGCTTCCCTGATCTTCGAGCCGGACAATTCCTTCGCCCTGGGATTCGGGTTTCGCTGCGGATTCCTGGGGCTGTTGCACATGGAGATA
>CAZKPR010000190.1:0-253 GCA_964554685.1 uncultured Leptospirales bacterium
CAGGAGAAGCAGGTATTTCCATTTGTCGTTTTTCGACTTTCTGCATACTCATCGCCGCGCTCGCGCTTTCCGGCAAAAAGTCGAAAAACGACAAATGGAAATACCTGCTTCTCCTGGGCGAATCCTATTTCACCGGGACCGTCACCGGGAGGGTCCTCTATGAATTCAACGGCCTGCCGATCGAGGGCGTGGAGGTGAAGGCGGTGGTCCGTGGCGGTATTAATACCGTCATGACCGGCTCCGACGGCACCTT
>CAZKPR010000190.1:263-7302 GCA_964554685.1 uncultured Leptospirales bacterium
GGAGAATGTCAGGGCCCTTGAGGGTTACAATGTCAACTTCTCCAAGGAGCAGTACGACGCCCTGACCAGGGCCGCGGTGTTCCAGGAAAAGGGCGTTCCCGTCGACCTCGGGGACGTCTACATGACCGACATGATCGCCGGTGCGGAGGAGACCCGCTCGATTTCGGGGCGGGTCCTGGACAACCATGGATCGACGGGCCTGCCGGGCGCCACGGTGACCGCGCAGAATTCCCATTATGAAACCGTCGTGGGAGTGACGGACGGAGAGGGCAACTTCGAGCTCAGCGGCCACTACTTCATGATCGGCAGCTCCTACGCCGTGACCGTCTCGAAGATGCACTATATCGCCGATTCGTCGGTGACCGTGACCATCGCGGGGGCGGAGAGCGCCATTGACGGCAATCCCGTCAGGCTTTACAGGGAGTACGGCGCTATCACGGGGACCGTGATGGACGACCTCACCGACGACCCCCTGGCGGGGGCGGCGGTATCGGCAGTGGACGGCAGGGGGAACACCGTGGCCGCCGTGACGGACTCGTCCGGTAATTTCAGCCTCGGGGGGACCGATTTTTACGTCACCGGTTCATACGAGGTGACCATTTCCAGGCCCGGCTACTTCGCCGGAGCACATACCATCGAGATAGAATCGACGGGAGACAACCCCATTTCGGTTGAACCGGTCAGGCTCATGATCAACGGCTCCGTGAGCGGCGTGGTGAAAAATCCCTCGGCGGCGCCGATACCCGGCGTGTCGGTCGAGGCCCGGAACGCCGCGCACCAGGTCCTCGCGACGGCGACCTCGGGGGCCGACGGTTCCTTCACCCTCGCAAGCACGGACTTCAGGAAGAACGTATCCTACGCCCTCTACTTCACCCATGCCGTGTATGAAAGCAGGGATACCGTCACCCCGCCGCTCCAGGAGGGGAACAACGGGATCGGTACCGTAACCATGGAGCCGAGGGATTTTACCGGGTACGCCTTGACCGGCGTGGTTGCCGATGACTGGGATGGTACCCGGAAGCTTCCGGCTTCGATCTCCATCGTGGACCAGGACGGCATCACCCGCACCGCAACGGCCGACGGGAGCGGCTCCTTTACCGTAACGGGCAATTTCATCGGCGGTACCGGGTATACCCTGAAGGTATCGCATCCGGGGTACACCGGCGACGTCCTGGCGGACCGGCGGGATATTCCCGTGGAGGTGGACGGGTCCTCGCCCCAGTCACTGGGACCGATCACGCTGTTCCCCATAGGCATCCGGGCCCGCATCAGCGGCCAGAAGCATGAATTCAGCAATTATGTCAAGCAGACCAGGGAGCGGTTCCTTACCGGCAGGACCGGGTTCACCCTCTCGGCGCGGAACGGAACCGACCTGAACACGGCGTCCACCTTTTACCTGCACGCCGATGACCCCGACCAGCCCGCGTCCCCCGACGGGGAGTACACCGCGTCGGTTGCCGTGAACGGCGCGTACGCCTCGGGGTATCTCCAGGCCGGCATAGCGGAGGACCCCCGGACTGCCCTGGCGGGCATGACCTCCTGGGCGACGCACCACTTCTACGTGTCGGACGGGGGGAACTTCACGGTCCAGACCTTCGGGAGCACGGATACCTATCTCGAGGTCTATGACGGTGACGGGAACCTCCTCGAGGGGGACGATGACGGCGGCGACGACGCCAACGGGAGGGTCGACGCGAATCTCGATGAGGGCTGGTACTTCGCCAGGGTCCGGGGGAAAGACGACGGCATGTACGGGTTCTACGAGCTCGGCGTGTCGGGGCCGCCCCAGGTCTCAGGCATGACGGGGAGCTGGGTCATAGACGAGATCATACTGTCATGGTACGACTGCGGAGACAGCAGGATCTATATCGCCGGCCATAACGAGCCGGGGTCCGCCGGGGGCATCACGATATCCATGATGCAGGGTATCGGGGGCCTGGCCCGGGGAAGCTTCTCCGGCACCATGCGGGCCGTCACCCAGACCGGCGCAACGGTGCCGGTCACGGCGGGGTATTTCAACCTGGTGAGGAGTGAATGATGAGACGATACGCGTTGATGATCGCGCTATCCTGGGTTCTCGCCCTCGGCGCCGCGGCGCTCCAGGGGAGCCCCGATGATCTCGCGCCGAATTCCGTGGTGGTGACCATCGACGGGAAGGAGCACCGTTTCACCGGATCCATGGCGGGATCGGTCTCCGATATCGGCAGCGGCATGGCGCGCGTCATCATTGCCCTCCGCGACGAGGCCGGGGGGGTCATGCTGCAGCTCTCCGCCGACGTGCCCGCGGAACTGAAATGGGATGAGCTACACCTTGACACGCGCTATTTTGACATCAGCATGGTCTACAAGAGCCGCGACCTCCAGTTCCTGATCGTGCCGACCCTGCAGATGGCCCGTCACCGGGGTGGGCCGCATCGCCGATCGGGAGAAGCCGTGACGGGGAAGGGCTCCCGCCGCGCGCCGGAATGGCGAACGATGGACAGGGATGAGCGGATCGCCCGGGGGAGGGGCATCGTGCGCGAAGAGAGCCTCGAGGGGAGCGTTCTCTTCCTGGTCCAGCGGACCGTGACCGAGGCGGGGATGACCGAATTCCGGGGCACCTTCTCCGGCGTGGCCGTGATCCCCGGTGAGGGTAAGGCCCGCCGCAGGGTCGTCATCAGGGACGGAAAATACCGGGTCGGGGTGAGGGGCCGATGAGAAACGCGCTGTTAACGTCGATGGGGAAAGGGCTCCTGTACGTGATCGTCGCCGCGGGAGCGGCGATTCTTCCGGGAGAGGTCCATGCCTTCTACGGGGAAACCCACCAGAACACCGCCGAGGACGCCGTGGTCTACATGGAGCTCCACGGCACGAACCAGCAGCGGTGGGCCGCCGATTACCTGAAGGCGAAGACCGGCGGCCGCCTCAGCGGCGGGACGGGCTTCGACCCGAACAACGGGGACGGGGTCCAGCATGGATTTCTCAACATCGCCCGGGCCGGCGCCACGGCCCCCGACTACTCCCAGGATATCTGGTGGGACGACACCACCACCTGGGGGTGGAACGCCGTGGGCATCAACTTCACGAGCTGGACCCACTTCATGAACCTCCTGGAGACAAACAGCGACGGCGACCAGGTGAAGTATAACAACTACAACGATTTCGACGGCTACTCCTATAACGGGGCCTACGGATTCCCGGGTCTCGGCATCGACTGGACCGTCGCCTCCTACATGAACAACGCGTGGATGACCATCGACCTTCCCAACTGCTCCGACTGCACGGACAGCTTCACCTTCGTGCCGAACGGGAACCCCGCCGTGGACTACCGGCAGAACGGCTCGACGAACCCCCTTGGGAACCCCCACGGCTCCAAGGCCGTCGGATCGGACGACGGCACGGGCTATAACTGCTACAGCGACTGCACCTGGCCCAACGACTGTCCCGACCGGGGGGAGAAGATCGGCGACCTCTACCAGGTCCCGAACGTCCATCCCGGCGATGACGACAATTTCACCTCGGACCAGGACTGGGTGATCTTCGAACCCATGGACAACGCGGCGACCTTTTACTACAACGAGTGGTTTCTCGAGGGGGGCGCCAGCAGGAACAGCCAGCTCGATCCCGCCTCCGTCGCGGGGCGCTACTATTCACTTTCCTCGGGCGACGTGGTCTACCTCGCCCTGATCATGCACTACGCCGGGGACGCGGCGGTGATGCAGCACGTCTGGAATACCTCGGGGTTCAACCACACGGATTACGAATCATGGATCAACGACCGCTACGGGGCCCGGGTCCCCGGCGGAAGCGACCCGAATAAAAATTTCGAGGATTACTCCACCGTGACGGCGATGATCCGGAGCAGGAGCAACCGGGAAACGGGCGACGTGGAACACATCATCACCGAGGGGTCCTTCCTCACCTATCTCCTGGGGCACCGTTCTGACCACGACGTCCTGTCGAACACCGACACCGCGACGAGGGGAAACGCGGCGCGCCAGGCCGTGAACGGCGCGATCGCCTCCATCGTCATTCTCTACGAAAAGGGTGTCATGGACCTCCGCCGCAACCGCTGACCGAATCGCCCTCCCGCGGGTGCGCGAAGGCAGTTTCCATGGTCACCCCGCCGGCGCGTTCCCGCCTCGCCTGAATTCCCGGGGAGTCGTCCCGGTCATGTTCTTGAAAATCCGGTGGAAGTAGGTGATATTGTCGAATCCGACGCGGTAGGCGATGTCGATGATGGTGCCGTCGGTTTCGGAGATGAGCTGTTTCGCCGCCTCGACGCGGCGCGCGTTGATATACTGAGAGATGGTCATTCCCGTGTGCTTCTTGAAAAGCTGCAGCATGTAGTCCTCGTTGAACTCGAATTTCCGCGCAAGTTCCCGCCTGTCGTAGGGGTCCATGTAGTTCTCGTCCAGGAATTCCACGAGGTCGCTGATCCTCTCCCGGGGTACCGTCTTCCCCTCCTCGGCGCCCTTTCGCTTCAGTTCATTGATGACGCGGTTTCTCCTGAGAAGGGCGCGGGTGAGGCCGGCGTTTTCGCGTCGCAGGGTCTTCAGGTCGATGACCATGAACGCCATCACCACGGTGAGGACAAGGGGGAAATGCACGGCGATGGAGGTGGTGAGACGGTAGATGTTTCCCGTGAGGACGAGGCTCGCGATATGCGACGAGGAGATTACCAGGGGTATGGCGGCGAATACGAGGACCCGGTAGCGGAGGGGGTCCTTCACAAGGGCCCGTATGAAGAGCCAGGTGAAGCCCGCGGAGAAGGCCGCGATGACCGCTAAGGAGGCGGTATCCCCGAGGCCAATGCCGGCGCGGCTGACCGGCGCGGCGATCACCAGGGCGCAGAACCCCGCCATCAGCACGGAGGAGGCGATGACGATGGCCCGGGCGGGCATACCCAGGAATTCACGGACCCCCAGGAGAAACAGGTAATGGGCCAGGACGATCAATACCAGCGACGCCTTGAGTCTCGCCAGCCCCTCCATCGAGGGGACGCCGAGGACGAGGAGGTGGACGCAGGACGCGGCGACAAGAAGGCATATTGAACAGAGGATGAGCTTCCACTGGGTCCGCCACTCCAGGGTTATGACGAATAAAATGATGAGTATGACGTTCAGGATGAGTGCCCCCTGGTTGAAGAGCAGGGTTCCGAGTTCTTTCACGACAAAGGCCCCGCTCCAGCCTTCGTGACCGGTGATCCGGAGATCGCCGGCCACGCCGCAGATGACGTGTGAAAAAACGCGCACGGCCACGACGTTCGCGCCCTTCGCCCGGACCGATTCGGCGGGGATGAAATAATGCCGCTCTTTCTGCCATGCGTAGCCGTACCGGAGGCCACCGCTGTCAGGGGGGAATGAACCCTCGCTCCCCGCGTGGATGCCGTTTATATAGGTTTCGTCGGCGACGGCGATCCTTCCCAGGGAGAGCACAAGGGGCTTCCCCTTCAGGGTCGGGGGGACATCGAATTGTTTCCTGAGCCAGACAGTGGCGGTGAGGTCACGGTTCGCGTTCATGAGGGAAGGCCAGGTACCCGGGAGATCGATGGAGCGGTCGGACGAGTCGTCGTATGCCGGAAGGCGGGCGGCAGGGTCATCACGGGGGACCAGCTTCCACGTCCCGGAAAGATCGACGGAGTCTCCCCCCGTTGCGGAGTAACAGCCGCCTGTGGCGGAGAGCACGCACAGGAAGAACAGCAGTTTCGCGGCTTTCTTCGTCATGGTCCAGCATACATCGGGGCGGCGGCGGAAGGCAAGGACTTTATGCCGGCGGCGAAATATGATCTGAATCAGTTGTGTCCCGGGATTGCCCGGGAGTCCGGAGCTCGCGGGTGGATGCTAGGAGCACGCGTTTTCCTGCCCCAGTACGGACACCATCTTTCTGTTTATCTCCGCCAGGGTGAACGGTTTTTGGATGAAACCCGCGATATTGCCGGGAACGGGTCCGGATCCGGGGGGTTCGTTTCGATATCCTGACATCATCAGTACGCGGACGTTGGGGTCAATCCCGATGAGCGCGTCAAGGGTTTCCGGTCCCGTGAGACCCGGCATGTCCCTGTCCAGGAGAACGAGGTCGATCCTTCCGGCGTTATCGTCGTACAGGGCGAGGGCCTTTTCCCCGCTTTCCGCGCTTATCACCGTGTATCCGCAGCTGGCAAGCATTTTCACGATTGTTGTGCGCACCATGTCCTCGTCATCCACGACGAGCACCATCCCGCTTCCCCGGACCAGCGCGATTTCATTTGTGGCTGTGACAGCCCCCGTCTGATCGGATCCCTCGTTCCTCAGATATATGTGGAATGTCGTTCCCCGGTCCGGCTCGGAATTGATGTCGATGTATCCACCGTGCTGGGCGATAACGCTTTTTGTTATGGTCAACCCTAGGCCCGTGCCGCTTTTTTTCGTGGTGTAAAAGGGTTCGAAGATCTTTTGGTATTCACCGGGATGCATGCCGCTGCCGTTGTCCCTGATCCCGATTCGCCAGTATTTTCCCGGCGTCATCACTTCTCCCAGGGCCGTTTTTTTCTTCTCGAGTTCAAGGTCCTCGAGGGTTATCTCGATCAATCCCTTTCTCTGCGGGTCCCTGTCCATGGCGGATTGTATCGCGTGGCTCGAGTTGATGCTGAGATTGAGAAGGGCCTGCTCTATCTGGTTGATGTCGGCCCTGGTGACGGCGCTGTCGGGGGCTTTCCCGATCCTGATTTCTATCGATTTGCTCATGGTGTTGCGGCAGATGTTGATGACCCGCTTGAGGGCCTCTTTCAGGTCCATCGGCACCATGGTGAGTTCCTGCTTCTTCGCCAGGGTAAGCAGTTCTTTCACCAGGTCCGCGGCCCGCAGGGCGGCGGACTCGAGCATGGCGAGGTCGTCCGGGAGCTCGAGGTAATTGTATTTATTCTCGTCGACCGAAAATCGCATGAGGGAAATGGTGCCCAGAATACCCGAGAGCACGTTGTTGAAATCATGGGCGATGCCACCGGCAAGGCTGCCGAGTATTTCCATCTTCTGGGCCTGGCGGAGGTCTTCCTCCGCCTTTTTGCGCTCGGTGATCTCGA
>CAZKPR010000191.1:0-7270 GCA_964554685.1 uncultured Leptospirales bacterium
TCCTTAACCCGCCCCCCACCCTCCCGGTGGGGGGCCTTTTATTGAGCCCCGAGGGGGGCCTTCCCCACGCGTGCACGCCCCTGGCATCCTGAAAAAAATGCGGAACGCCCGGTATTCTCATTGCGCCCCCGGTTCCGTTGCGGTATGCTCGGATTTCGGGAAGCGGCACCGGGAGTCACCGCTCCCCAGACCCCGCCGGAGGAGGTTTCCCCTGCATGTCAGAGGCCGAGACGCGTGATTTTTTTGACCAGGACCTTCCCCTCAGGTCCTTTTTCGCCCCGGGAAGAATCAACCTTATAGGCGAGCACCTGGATTACAACGGCGGCCGCGTGTTCCCCGGTGCGATATCCCTGGGCATCACGGGGACCGTGCAGGAGCGGCGCGACAGCCTCCTGGTGCTCAAGTCCGCCCAGGAGGGGGAAGAGGTCCGCTTCGATCTCGACGGGGAGATTAACTATGACGGGGCGCGCGGATGGGCCAACTACCCCCTCGGTGCGGCGCACTATTTACGGCAAAGCGGGCGCGCCATCGGGGGGGGAAGGAACATCCTCTACTCGAGCACCCTGCCACGGGGCTCCGGCCTCTCCTCGTCAGCCGCCATCGAGCTTCTCACGGCCTTCATCCTCGCCGAACCGGGAGACGACGAGCGGATCGACATGGCGCTTCTCATGCAGAAAATGGAAAACGAGTTCATCGGCGTGCGCTGCGGGATCATGGACCAGTTCGCCATCGCCATGGGAAGGCGCGGGCACGCCCTGCTCCTGGACACCGGGACCCTGGAGTACGAATGCGTCCCCGTCTCCCTGCCGGGCCACACCCTCGTCATCATCGACAGCAACCGCCCCCGCGCCCTGGCGGATTCGAAATACAACGAGCGCAGGGAGGAGTGCGCGGCCGCCCTTGACGCGATCAGGCACAGGGACCCCTCGGTGCGGAACCTCGCATCGGCCACCCCCGCCCTGGTCGAAACCATAGGCGACCCGACGCTGAAGCGCCGGGCGCGCCATGTCGTCACGGAGAACACCCGGGTCATCGAGGCCGCGCGGGCCCTTCGCGGGGGCGATCTCCCCCGCTTCGGCGCCCTCCTCTCGGAATCCCACCGTTCCCTCCGCGACGACTACGAGGTCACGGGACTCGAGCTCGACACCATCGCGGCGGCGTCCCTCGACGCGCCGGGATGCGCCGGGGCGCGGATGACCGGGGCCGGATTCGGCGGATGCGCCCTCGCCCTCGTCGAAACCGACGCCCTGGGGGCGTTTAAAAAATTCGTTGCAAAAAAATACCGCGCGATAACGAATCGTTCTATCGACTTCCATGCAACCGACATGGGGGACGGCGTGCGGGAACTGACCGCCGGGGAGGCACCGGGGACCCAGGCATGAACATACAGAAAGGCTTCATACGCTACCGCGTGAGGAAGCGCGACTATACGCTTCCCTTCACTCCCGGGGTGCCCGCCCGGGGACAGGGTCTCGAGGTGACATCGGAACTTCTTGCCGTCGATCATGGCTGGCGCGTCAGGGTGACCCTGGCGCCTGAAGGGCCGCTCTCCCTTCTCGGTATTTTTTTCGAGGCGAATTACCGTTTTCTCCCCGATGACCGGATCTTCTGCAACGGCTTCCAGTCCTGGACGGAAAGCCGGGAGTTCGCCCCGGGTGAACGGATACGCACCCTGGGCCGCGCCGGGCGCGTCTTCAAGCTCGACCGCTTCGGGGACTACGACATCTACCCCTGCCCAGGCGGAAAGGGAACCTTCCACAGCCACACCTACTGCTCCATCAGGCAGAAAACGGGGGCGATGACCCTCCTGGGCTCCCTGGACGAGGAGACCGGCTACACCATCTTCGCCTGCGACGCGAAACGGAACCGCATCCGCGTGGTGAAGGACGTCGAGGGATCCGAGATATCCTCGCCCGCCACCCTGGTGGACCTGCTCCTCCTCCAGGGCAGGGAGGAGGAGCTCCACTCCGCCTACTTCGGCGCCCTCTGTCCCGGCTTCGGGCCCCGCGGTTCCGCCACGGGATGGACGAGCTGGTATCACTACTACACCGACATTTCGGAATCCATCATCGAGGAAAACCTCGCGGCACTGGAACGGGAGAGGATCCCCATCCAGATATTCCAGGTGGACGACGGCTGGCAGGCCGCCGTGGGGGACTGGCTCGATATAAAGCCTTCCTTTCCGGGCGGCATGGAGAACCTCGCCTCGAGGATACGGGAACGTGGCTTCCGCCCCGGCCTCTGGCTGGCTCCCTTCATCTGCGAGAAGTCATCACGGCTCGCGATGGAGCGCGGCGACTGGCTCCTGAGGCACCAGGGCAAACCGGTCGCCGCGGGATGGAACCCCCTCTGGAGCGGCACCTTCTACGCCCTTGACGTGTACAACGACGAGTTCCTCTACCACATGCGCAACGTTTTCGACACGGTGCTCAACCGGTGGGGCTTCGACATGGTCAAGCTCGATTTCCTCTACGCCGCGGCCCTGGTGCCGCGGAACGGGAAGCCCCGGGGCGCCGTCATGGCCAAGGCCATGAGGTTCCTCCGCCGCTGCGCCGGGGACCGTCTGGTTCTCGGGTGCGGCGTTCCCCTGGGGGCCGCCTTCGGGCTCGTGGACTACTGCCGCGTCGGGAGCGACGTGGCGCCGAAATGGGAGGACCGCCTCCTCAGGGCCGTCAACTACCGGGAGCGGGTCTCCACGGCCAACTCCCTGGCCAGCACCGTGGGACGGGGACACCTGAACGGGCGGGTCTTCGTCAACGACCCCGACGTCGTCATGCTGCGGCGGGAAAAGAACGCCATGAGCGACGACCAGCGCTTCACCCTCTTTCTACTGAACAATATATTCGGGGGGCTCATCTTCACCTCCGACAACGTCGCACGTTATTCGCCGGAAACGATGCGCATCTACCGCTCCCTCTTCCCCCTGCGGGAGAAGGAAGGAACGCGCGTCTCCGATTCGGGGGGCGCCCTGAAGATCGATTTCGCCATCGGGGAAAACCGCTACTGCGCCCTGGCCAACCTCTCGTCCCGGCGCGCCGCGCCGGTCCTGGACGAGGGTCTCTACTTCAACGCCTTGCCGGCAGGCGACCCGGCCTTCACGGCCGGGGGGAAAAAAATACCCCTCCGGCCCCACGAATCGCGATGCTACCTCTTTGTGCGGGACGAGTTTTTCACCGTTTCAGGGACCACGGCCCACCTCTTCCCGGGAAGCGAGATCCTCGCCTGCGTGCAGAACGGGGACGCCATCACCGTAACCCAGAGCGATGACGTGCGGAACGACAACACAATCTTCATCAGGACGCCGGGCCCGGGCCAGTACTTCATCAACGGCCTGCCGGTCCAGGCCGGGCAGATCGGAGAGGGGCTCTTCGTGCTGAAGGCGAGCCTCTGAGAACAACCGCCCTTCGGCGGAGAAGGAGGACGAGATGAAACCCTTTCAACTCCCCGCGGATTTTTCACTCGGCACGGCGACGGCCTCCCTCCAGATCGAGGGGGGCGACACCAACAACACCTGGTACCGCTGGTCACGCCAGCCGGGCCGCATCGCCGACGGGAGCGACTGCGCCGTTGCCGACGACCACTGGAACCGCGTCGACGAGGACGTCCGTCTCATGAAGAGGCTGAACGTGACGGTGTACCGCATGAGCCTCGAGTGGAGCCGCATCCAGCCGGCGGAGGACCGCTTCGACGAACGGGCCCTTGCCCACTACCGCGACGAGATCATGGCCCTCAAGAAGGCCGGCATCGAGCCCCTGGTGACCCTGCACCATTTCTCCAATCCCCTCTGGTTCGAGGACTCGGGAGGCTGGACCGACCGCCGGGCCGTGCGGCGCTTCGAGCGGTACGCCGAGCGCGCGGCGCACTCCCTGGGCGACCTGGTGCCCGAGTGGGTCACGATCAACGAGCCGAACGTCTACCTGGTCTTCGGCTACGTGGCGGGCACCTGGCCGCCGGGCGAACAGAGCATCATGCAATACATCAGGGGGGCGCGGACGATGATCCGGGCCCACGCGGCGGCGTACCGGGCGATCCACCGGGTCCGCTCCTCTATGGGCTTCACCGACACGCTAGTCGGCGCGGCGCACCACCTCCGGATCTTCGATCCGAAGCGGGACTCCCGGCTGGACCGCCTCGCCTGCGCGCTCCAGAACCGCCTCTTCCACGAGGTTTTCCTCGCGGGCATGTCAAACGGGCGCCTGGTCCCTCCCATCGGCGCGGGCCTGCCCCGGGGAAGGGACACATTCCAGGACTTCATCGGCATCAATTACTACTCCCGGGAGATGGTCACCTTCAACATCCGGAAGCCGGAGCAGATGTTCGGGGACATCGAGACGCTTCCGGGGGCGCCGGTGAACGACCTGGGGTGGGAGCTCTATCCCGAGGGGTTATCCCGGTTCTGCGAGGCCTGCCATCGACGCTTCGGCCTTCCCATCTACATCACGGAGAACGGCACGGCGGACGCGGCGGACCGTTTCAGGTCCCGGTACCTCTACGACCATCTCCGCCAGGTCCACCGCCTCATCGAGGCGGGCGTCGACGTGCGGCGCTACTACCACTGGACCCTGATGGACAATTTCGAATGGGCCGAGGGATACGAGGCGAAATTCGGGCTGGTCGCGGTCAACTTCAAGAACCAGAAACGGACCATTCGCAGGAGCGGCAACTTCTACGCGGAGATCTGCAAAAACCGCGGGGTGACCGGGGCGATGATCAAAAAGTACCTCAAAGCCTCGACAGGGCGGTGAACACGCTCTCGTAGTCGCCCTTCGCGTTCCAGGCCACCCAGCCCCGGGCGCCCGTGGATTCCGCGGCCCTGACCTGGAGCTCCACGTAGCGGTCCAGGGGGACCCGGGCCCACTGGATGTTGTAGGGAAAGGCCTGGATATAGGGTTGGATGTGCGCCCCGCTCCCGCGGACCCGGGCGATCCCCTTCTGGGTCCCCTCGCGGATCGTTTCCCCGGGATTCGCCATCCGGTCCCTGTCGCCGGTGAAGTGGCTCGGGTAAAGCATCGGGTAGATCACGTCCACGTGGCGCGCGAAGAGCTCGAGCTGCTGGCCGATGATGTCGTTCCGGTTGTAGACCACGCGGCCGAAGACGTCGGCCGAGAGGACCAGACCCCGGGCGTCTGTCATCCCCCTGGCCTTTTTGAGGAGCGACGCGACGAAACCGTACTTCGTTTCGAGGGAATAGCCGGGCCCCCCGTCCTGGAAGCGGATGTAATCGAGCTGTATCTCCCTGAACCCGGCATCCACGGCCGCCTCGATCACGGCGAAGAGGCGGTTCATGTAATCATCCGGCACGGGAAGCCTCCCGAGGCCGTCCTGGAAGCAGACCACCCGCGCGGCGGTGTAGATGCCCCTGCCGTTCAGATAGGCGACCACCTCGGGGTTGATGCGGGAGCGCAGTATCATGAAGGGATGCACGTCCAGGACCACCATGTTGACTCCCAGGGGCTTTCCCCGCTCCACGATTGACTTTATATAAGTGAGGCTGTTGGCCTTCGGATTCGGCACGTAAAGTCCCCGGAGGGGCCGCGAGCCCGCCGGCCCTTTCCCCTGGGAGGCGCATGACAGGGACAGGACCGAGATAACGGCGGCAGCGGCGAGGCGTCGGATCACGGTGGTTCTCATCGGCGCCCCCCGGCGGGGCAGAAGTCCCCCCTCAGCTCCTCGGGCTCGGCGATCTCGATCTTCTGGCGCCTCAGCAGCTCCTGGAATCCGTAGACGCGGTCCCCGTTGAAGATCATCACGTGGGCCTGGACCGGGCAGAGGTTCACGCACCCCATGCAGGCGACGCACCGGTCCCGGTCCACCAGGTGACGGGCGATGGTGATGGCCCCGGCGGGACACCGATCCTCGCAGAGGCCGCAGGATATACAGGTGCCGGCATCGATCTCGTGGCGACTGATCATCCGCTTCGTCCACCACCGCGAATTGAGGATCTTCATCGCCTCGAAGGCGGTGATCGACCGCTTCACCTCGACGGGCGTTCCGGCCCGGGCCGCGGCGAGGAGGCCGTCGGCGAACTGCCGGGCGCGCCGGTACGTGGCCTCGTTGGGCCGGTCCCGGTACTTCACCACACGGGCGATCCTCCCCGAGGACCAGGTGGGGGCAAAGGTGGACATGTTGCCGAAGGTGTCCATCCCCACGGGAACGCCACCCTTGTCGACCAGGCGCTCCAGGAGGTCGCAGGCCGTGTTGTGCTGGTTGTGACCCGGCCCCCCGTAGGTGGAATAGGAGGCCACGGCGGCACCCTCGATTGACGTCAGCGCTTCGAGGCGCGCCGTCAGGAAATCGGGGGCCTCGAAGTAGTAGACCGGGGAGCCCGTCACGACAAGGTCGTAGCCGGCGATCCCCTCGAGTGACACGTCGCGGATATCGCCGTGATCAACCGACAGGCCGGCCCTGATGAGACGGCAGGCGACGATCTTCCCGATGCGCTCCGTGTGGCCCGCCTGGCTGAACCAGGTGACCAGGGCCCGCTTCGGGTCCGTTGTTTTGAGCTTCGCAGCCGGCCGGGCAGCCCCGGGCATCGGCGCTCCCAGGGCGATACCCGCGGACACCGCCGCGGCCCTTCCGAGAAATTCACGCCTGCTCTGTAGGTCCTTCATCACACACCCCGCGCGTTTCGTCACACCGCTCCCCCGGCGTCTCCGCCATTTGCCACGATTCACGCTCACGTGTCAATTATTTCGCGGCGCGCCCGTCGTATTCGTTCCCCTCCATGTGCCTGCGGAAATTTTTTAAGGCTCTGCCCGGCAGTTTTTGCTTGTCAAGGACCTCCTCGTGTGCCATTATCACTACCGATAAATCCCATTGTGACCCATGGCCGTGATTTCAATTGAGAGAAGTTTCCTTGATAAAGAATAGTTATTTGCAATGCTTAGAAGTTCAAATCATTAGGTGCATTGAGTAACCTGATGTTTTTTTTCAAGAATGGGGATTTTTATAAAACGAATAATTGAAAACATGCAATGCTTTCAACTTGTTGTTTTAATTAACTTTTTGAGGGAAAAAATGAAAAGATATATTATTATTTCCTTTTTGTTGCTATTTTTTTCGGTTAACACCCATAACGTAATGGCATTCTTAGGCTCTTTAGAGCTTGTTCAGGACCAGACGAATAAGGAATATATGGCCAGCAAGTATGGGGAATGTAAGTTATATGGTATGGAAATAATAAAAAAGAGGTTTCCCGTAGTAATTGAGTATTTAAAATATAACATTGAAAACGATACATTAACAGGATGGTCTGATGAAAAAAAACAAG
>CAZKPR010000192.1:0-7148 GCA_964554685.1 uncultured Leptospirales bacterium
CGGAGGGGCCCGGGTAGAATTGACCCATGGAAAAGCCCCTGGTCAAGGACTGCACGATCGGCGAACTGGAAGGATATTTCCTTTCCATCGGGGAGAAAAGCTACCGAGCGAAGCAGCTGATTAACTGGTTATATGAAAAGAACGTCGAATCATTCCATGAAATGACCAATTTTTCCCGGTCCCTGAGAGAGCGACTCGATGAAAGCTTCGACCTCCATGCCCTTGTTCCGCGGGAAAGACTCGTATCGAACCTCGATGGCACGGAAAAATACCTGTTCAGCGCGCGTGACGGCAGCACCATAGAATCGGTTCTCATAAAAAACCAGGGTACCGATGACGGGAGGCTCACCATCTGCATTTCAAGCCAGGTGGGATGCGCAATGGGATGCAGTTTCTGCGAGACCGCGAAGGGAGGGTTCGTGCGGAACCTGCGTGCCGGGGAAATCGTCGACCAGGTCTGCCACGTGCGGAGGATGTCCGGCCTGCGGAACAACAACATCGTATTCATGGGTATGGGCGAACCGCTGATGAATTACGATAATGTCATGCGCGCCGCTGACATAATGAACTATTCCTTCGGATTTCACATATCTACCCGGAAGATAACCATTTCGACCTGCGGAATACTGGACGGCATCGAGAGGTTCATCGACGAGGTGCGTCCCTACAACCTCGCCCTGTCGCTGAACGATACCGTGCCGGAGAAGCGCGCGAGGATCATGCCGGTCGAAAAGCGTTTTCCCTTCGCCGAGATATCCGCGCTGCTGGAGAGGAAATTTCCCGCGTCCAGGAACAGGCTCACGGTGGTCTATGTCATGAGGGACGACAACATATCCGAGGATGACGCCAGGCGCCTGAAAAAGCTCCTCCGGAGCCACAGGATAAAGCTGAACCTCGTGCCTCTCAACGACGGATCCCATGGATATGACCCTCCCGGAGATGATGCCGTCCGTCGATTCGTGCACTCGCTGGAAATAATGAACGTTCCCGTGAACCTGAGGAAGAGCTTCGGGAGGGATATCTCCGGCGCCTGCGGACAGCTCGCGGGAAGGAAGGCCGCATCTGAACGGTAATGTATTTGACTTTTCGCCGCGCAGGGGACAAAAGGGTCTCCCGTACGTTCTCATCGCCCGGCAGCGGCGCGGGGCCGTGGCTTACTACACGGCAGTAAGGCCGGAGAGAAGGCAGGGAAGTGCAGATGTCGTCAATCCTGAAAATCGCGGGTAAGGCTGGACGGTGGATTATCGCCCGGCGTCGTCTTATTTTTATCTATATTCCCGGGGGGCTCGTCGTTTTTTTTACGGCCTTTGTCTTCGTGGTCTTTCTCATGTGGAGGAGCGACCGCGCCGAGGCGTTGAACAGGCTTGCGAAGTACAAACAGCTCATCGACCGGACGGAGGAACTGAAGAGGGGGTATGTCTATACCTATTCCGATGTCGATGTCACGGCGAAGGTGGTCGATATACCGACGCGCATATACGACCGCAACGGCGAGATAATCGGGGAATTTTTCGAGCAGAAACGGGAGATCGTTCCCTATGATTATATGCCGGAATGGCTCATCAAGGCGGTCATCGCCAGCGAGGATCGTGATTTCTATAAACATTCCGGCATCAGCTACAGGGGGATTTTCCGGGCCTTCCTGGTGAACCTGGTCCATTTCAGGGTTGTCCAGGGAGGCAGTACCATCACGCAGCAGCTCGCCAAGGTCCTCTTCACCGACATGGAGCGAAATCTCAAGAGTAAGATATACGATAGCTTCTGCGCCAGGGAGATCGAAAAACGATACGACAAGCAGGACATACTCTCCATGTACCTGAACCTGATCTATTTCGGGAACGGCGCGTATGGTGTGGAATCTGCGGCGAAGATGTTTTTCGGCATTTCGGTGAGGGAGCTGACCATGTCGGAGTGCGCCATGATCGTCGCCACCATATCGAATCCCGGAATCTATTCGCCCATATCGGATCTCGACGACTCCCTGAAGAAGACCCGCCGCATCCTGGAGTCCCTTGCGGACGCGGGCTTCATCTCTGAAGGGGGTGTGGGCCCCGCCTACGATCGTTTTACCCGTAAATGGGACGTGGCCTATGACGAGAAAGGCAGAGCGGTTTCGTCCCTCATCGGGAGTTTTATTCTGAGCTCGTACCGCGTTAACAGGGCCCCCTTCTTCAACGAGGGGATAAGGAGGGTCCTCGTGGAAAAATTTGGTGAGGACGCGGTAAAAAAAGGCGGCCTCAAGGTATACACGACCATCGACGGGGAAAAGCAGGACATCGCATCCAGGGTCATGAAGGCCGGCATCCTCCGGCAGAGGGAATACCACCAGGGACTCGCGACGAGGATAAAGGACCCCCGGAAGGCGGAGGAAGAAAAATTAAAGGTGGAACAGATCCAGGGAGCGTTGGTGACGATTGATCCCGCAACGGGGGAGATCCTCGCCCATGTCGGCGGTTATGAATTCAGCACGAGAAATCAGAACGACAGCGTGACCCAGATACGGCGCCAGCCCGGTTCCTCATTCAAGCCGATCATCTACGCGTCGGCAGTCGAGGGGCGCGATGTGACTCCCTCGACCGTCTTCAAAGACGAAAAAACCGTTTTCAAGGGCGGGTATACCCCGAGAAATTACGACGGTCGCTATGCCGGGGACGTCATCGTCAGGGAGGCATTGAAGAAATCGATCAACATCGTGGCCGTGAAGGTCCTTGAAAAGGCAGGCTATGACGGTGTGTTCCGAATACTGAAGAAGGGCCTGTATTGCACAGACGCCGAAATGGGCGATCGTTTCGGGAAAACGCTCTCCCTCGCCCTCGGAACCTACGAGCTCTCTCCCATGGAAAACTGCGCACTCA
The DNA here is from genome assembly GCA_964554685.1 of uncultured Leptospirales bacterium. Classification (GTDB taxonomy): domain Bacteria; phylum Spirochaetota; class UBA4802; order UBA4802; family UBA5550; genus RBG-16-49-21. Next base: position 2,856 of record CAZKPR010000192.1, read on the forward strand.
ACTCGATACTCGTCAACGGGGGGGAATACGTGCTCCCGTACGGGTTGCGGCACGTGAAGGATTACAACGATACCGTCGTGTGGGATTACGAGGAAGAGATCGCGCGAATCGCCGGGGAGAGACGAAAGGAGCTGGGAACGATCATCGACCCGGTGGCGTGCGCGGTGACCCTTTCAATGCTGAAGGGCGTTTTCGAGGAAGGCGGAACGGCACAGAACGCCTTCCGGGGGAGGAAGGTCGAATTCCCCGTGGCGGGGAAGACGGGGACTTCTTCGAATTACGTCGATGCCTGGTTCATCGGCTACACATCCGACTCGGTGACCGCGGTATGGATCGGGAACAGGGAGGGGGCCATCAGCCTGGGACCCGGCCGGGCGGGGGGCGCGATCGCGGCCCCGCTCTGGGCTGAATATATCGTGGAATCGAAAAGGGGGGAGCACCCGGGAGATTTCATGGTACCGGATGAGGGCGTATCCTACGAGACGATTTGCCTCGACTCCGGCGAGGTGGCCGCGAGAAACGGGAAATGTCCCCGGGTGGCCAGAAACGTGCTCTATTACTCGGGGACCGAGCCGGGACGCTACTGCCATATTCATACCGGCGACAAGGGTGAAAACGCCGGCGAGGAAGAAGGAGGCGGTTCACGATGAAAGAAAGGTTTTTCCTCTACGCGGCAATTCTTTGCTGTGCGGCGATTATGGTTTCATTTCGCTGGCCCCTCGTCGACGGCAGCATAACATCAACCTTCGGCGAATCGCGATGGGACCATTTCCATGACGGTATCGACATGGTCTCGGGGGACCCGAAGGTTTTTCCCGTTGAAGCCGGTGCGCTCCTTTTCTTCTGGGACCGGGCGATCTTTCCCCTGGAGAATTATCCCGGAGGAGGAAACTACTCGATACTGGAGCATCGCAACGGTCTCTGTTCGATATACATGCACCTTGAAAACGGGTTGCCGAGGAAAAGCATCTATTCCAACGGGGACCCCGTGGGCATAATGGGGAATACCGGCCATTCCTTCGCACGGCACATACACTTTTCCCTTGTCCGCCCCGCTGAGGGCGTGTCCGTAAATCCCATGACCCTCCTTCCCGCCCTATCCGACGGCGCTCCGCCGAAGATCGACGAGATCGCCTTCCGTATCGGAGAAAAAATCGTTATCGTGCGGGACGGGGCGGACATTCGGCTGACCAGGCATTACCCCCTCCTGGTGAAGATCAGCGATAGCGTGTCAGGGAAAGGCACCATGGGCGTGTACCGTCTCTCGGGGTCGCATAACGGGAAACAGGTCATTGATGTCGTGTTCAAGAACATCGCGCTTTCTCCCCGGGGGCCCTGCGTGCGCGGCATGGATTTCGACAGGCTTTTCGACAGCGACGGGTATCATAAAATTGAGAATATCGTCTATACGGAAGGGGAGAACAGGGTCGGGATATCCGCCTCGGATTACGCGGGAAACCGTGCAGAGAAAGAGTTCACGTTCAACGTAAAGCTGGACATGCACGAGTAGAGATGGAACAGTTCGCCCAGGAGATTTCCATTCTCGTCGCATGCCTGCTTTTCTCGGCATTTTTTTCAGGATCCGAGAGCGCACTTTTTTCGCTCACGAAAGCTGATCTTCACCGCATCTCCCATTCCGAGAACCGGAGGGAGCGATCGCTCCACCGGCTGATGAAAGACCCCCAGCGAATACTTCTCACGATATTGATTGGGAATCTTTTCGTCAACCTGGCGGTCTCCGCCATATCGACCAGGCTCCTCCTGGCGGTCTGGAAACAGTACGGGCACATTATTTCCATCGCCATCGTCACGCCCCTGATCGTCATCCTGTGCGAAATAGTGCCGAAGTCGGTTGCCATCAGCTCCTATCGTACCATATCGCGGCTGGTCATGCCGCCCCTCCTGTTCTTTCACAAGCTCCTGATCCCTATCAGGTACCTTCTCATGCTTTTCACGGACGCGATGATCAGGGCATTTCACCTCGATCTGAGCCACGGCAAAATAACAAGGGACGAGCTTGGTCACGCCGTGCGCCTCGGCGAAGAGCGGGGTGTGATCCGGAAGGAAGAAGGGGACTTCATTAAAAACGTCCTCAGGTTTTCGAACAGAGACGGGTATAACGTGATGTTCCCCCGGAACAGCGCGGTCTTCATGCCCCTGGGAACCTCGGTGAAGGACGCCCTGCGGCTTTTTCTCGAACACAGCGTGATACGGATACCCGTCTACAGGGACGACCTGGACCACGTGGTGGGCGTGGTTGATTCACGGGAGCTCATCCCATGCAGGCTGGGATACCGCCAGCCCCAGAATATAAACTCCTTCGTGCGCGAAATTCCTTTTTTCCCCGCATCGCGGGACCTGCATGACCTCCTGAGCGATTTCCTCGCGGGAGGGATACAGATCGCCATACTTGTCGATGAGTACGGCGGCACCGCGGGAGTGGTCACGCTGAACAAGCTCCTTTCGGAGCTAATGGGACGCGACCTGACGAGGTGGGATGATAACGCGCGCCATGACATTCGAAAGCTCGGCGAGGGGTCATGGATCGTTTCGGGGACAATGCAGCTGGACGACTTCAACAGCGCCTTCCGGGAGGATATCGCGAGCGACGATTCGGACACCCTGGGGGGCTACATAATCGAAAAGCTTTCCTATATACCGAAGAGGGGTGATGAGCTTGCAATTGCCCGGCATCTCCTGAGGGTGAGGCTGGTGAGGAAAAACAAAATTGAAAGCGTCGAAGTGGTCATCGCCGAAGGCGGGGAGGGAACGGGGAAATGACCGCGACGATTCCGTATTACAACGTGTACGCGGGCGTAATCGGAGTAATGACCGCGCTGTCCTTCTTTTTTTCCGGATCGGAAACAGCGCTGCTCACGGCAAATCGCATTCGCCTTGAGATGCTTGCCGGCAGCGGGAGCGGACGCGCCCGTGTTTCCCTGGCCCTCCTGGATCGTATCGAGGATGTCGTGGGAATGATCCTGATCGGCAACAATATCGCCAATATAACCGCCACGGCCTTTATCGCCTATCTCGCGACGAAGGCCTTCCTGTTAAGCGAGACCGGGCTCATGGCCGTGACGGCCGTCCAGACCGTGATTTTCCTGGTCCTCTGCGAGGTGACCCCCAAGGTGATAGCCCGTGCCCACGCGGAATCATTTTTGCTGATGTGCGCGTATCCGATGAGGGCACTGACGGTGTTGATGAGACCGGTCATCAGGTTCGCGCTTGTTTTTTCCGGGGTTGTGAAAAGGCTCCTCGGTGTTACCGAGACGGCGAGGGATTTAGTCCGCTCGCGCGAGGAAATCGATGTCCTTTTCAAAATCGGGGAAGAGGAAGGGGTAATCGGCGAGGAGCACCACCAGTATGTTTCGGAGATACTCGCGTTCAAGGACCTCATGGCCAAGGAGATAATGACCCCGACGATCGATATCGTGTCGATCGAGGTGAACCGCGGCATCCGCGAGCTGGCGGATATCTTCGTTCGAAACAGGTTTTCGAGGATACCGGTATACGATTCGCGGGTTGACAACATAATCGGATACGTATTTTACAGGGATCTTCTCGGACCCCGCCGCGTGAAGAAAATAGCGGAGGCAATGAACAGGGCGCGGTACGTGCCGTCGACAAAAGCCGTGACGTCCCTTTTCACGGAAATGGTCGAACAGCGCGTTCCCGTGGTCTTCGTCGTGAATGAATACGGCGCCGTGGTGGGCATGGTGACCCACGAGGATATTGCCGAAGAGGTGGTGGGAGAAATCCAGAGCCGCGATCAGTCGGACGATGAGCCGATCGTGGAGCTCGGCCGGGGACGGTACATGGTGAGCGGCCGAGTCGATATCGAGTATTTTTCCAGGCGTTTCGCCATGCCCGTGGTGAAAAAGGGCTTTGAAACGCTTTCGGGATTCCTGGAATACCACATGGGAAAAATCCCGAAGAAAGGGGAGCGGTTTTTTCACGACCGGTATGCGTTCATCATAGAGGACTCAACAGAGAGATCAATAGAGAAGGTGGTGGTCCTCAGGCAGAAAAAGAAGGGCCCTAGCGGGCAAGCATAGGACCCATGTTCTCCTTTCCCCCCAGCACGTGGACATGAAGGTGCCATATCACCTGCCCCGCGGCGCTGCCGTTATTGATAATTATGCGGTAGCCCTGTTCATCAAGGCCTTTAAGCCTGGCAACCTCCTTCACCGCGAGAAACAGGTCCGACATTATCCCGCTGTTTTTTTCGGTCAGCTCCTCGATTTTCTCTATATGCTCCCTGTGTATCACGAGGATATGAACCGGCGCCTG
>CAZKPR010000193.1:0-6928 GCA_964554685.1 uncultured Leptospirales bacterium
GGCCCTATCCGCTGCACTGATGAAGGGGAGATTCCTCGCGGCACCGGGGATGTTGATTTTTTTCCCGTTACTCAGCGGTCCGCCGTCCACGACCTCGCACGTGACGTCACTCTCCGACGCTCCTGTTACTTTCATGGAAATAAGCCCGTCGTCCAGGAGAATACTATCGTTCTTCTTGACGATTCCCGGAAACTTATCGTACGTCACCGATACGATAGTTTCGCTTCCTATCACATCCTCTGTCGTGAAGGTGAATACCGACCCGGGGACGAGATCTATCCGGTCTTTGGCGAATTTCCTGATACGGATCTCGGGTCCACGCGTGTCAAGCATGAGGGCGGATGGAATTCCCATTTCGCTCCGCATGGCTTTAAAATTTCGCACTCGTCCCAGGTGCTCTTCATGTGAACCGTGTGAGAAATTCAGTCTTCCCACGTTCATGCCGTTTAGAAAGAGCCTGCGGAGGACACCGTCCCTGTCAGTTCCAGGTCCCAGTGTACAGACAACTTTTGTTTTTCTTAAATATTCAATCGCGGACATTGTCAACCATACCACGTACAATTCTTTTACTGTAATGGCCCCATGTCATTATTGACCCGATTTGTAAAAATAGTCAAGGCAATACGAAAATTCGATGATCACAAAACGGGAATCGCGTCGAGATACGTGCAGTATTACAGTATCAGGAAATGGCCGTTTTCAGCAAAAAATAGATCATGATTGTGCCGGCAAGCACAACGGCAAGCGGCCTGACGAGGCGCAGGAGCACGACTCCCATCCTGGTTTTAAAGTACTCATTTGTTACAACAAGGCAGATATGAACCGGGGAAAGCATCATTCCGATGTAACCGCAGCCGTAGGCAAGGACCACCGATGCGAGCACTCCGGGACCTCCATTCCCCGCCATGCTCATCACGATCGGGAAGCTCGCGCCAACGAAACCAAGCGCGATTCCCGTCGTTACCCCGCTCACGAATGGGATGATGCCAATGGCCAGCACGATAGGAATACCAAGATCGATAAGCTCGTCTTTCATTCGGGCAATGAGCAATGTGCCATCCGGAAGGGGCGCCTCGATGAGGGCGCCGTATACCAGAATGCATGCCACCGTCGCGATCAGGATGCCCGGCCGTCCATTGAGAAGAACCGCCCGCCATCCCGCACAGTCAATGGGCCATGATATCTGGATGAATATCTGAGCCGTGGTTACTCCGATCATCACGGGAAGAAATCGGCTGATACCGGCAAGTTTCGGAAAAACAACGCTTACGATGGCATACATCCCGACAATCAGCATGAAAGGCGCCATGAGCCTTACGATTGAAATCTGTTGGGACCCACTGGTCTTCACGTTTGATGCGGTAACCGGAACCCCTCTCAGGATAAACAAATAACCCCCAAGGACCGAGAAAAACGTCAGAGGAAGCATGACCGCGATAAAAACCGGCATGGGCAATCCAGAGATCTTCACCGCAAGAAGCATCCCTGGATAAAGCGGCCACCAGTATTCCCATATGTGCCTGAACCAGTAATTTATCTGTGCTTTTACCGATGGATCTACTGCCGTATCATTATCAATTTCTTCAACCAGGGGAGCGGAGAATAGGGCCCCTCCCGGCATCGGGAGTATGCCGATAATTGCCGGCAGCAGGGCTAGAGACACACGGCGCGGGACCAGCGACTTCACCGTCGCTGCCAGCTCCTTCATAATGCCCGCCTTCAGCATCTGGCCGCTGAGAATAATAATCTGGAAAATTGCGGCAAGGAGAAACAGATAGCCGGGAGTGACAAGCCTGTCGACCGCAAAAGAAAAAAATGCGGCCAGATCATGACCGGCCCAAAAAAACAATAGGGTCGCGCCGGCCGCAACTGAAAGGTAGAGAGGAGCGGCGAACCTGTTGACAAGTAAAATGGCAAGCAGGGAGCCCAGAACGCGTACGGCATAGGGAGCGCTACTTATCGCGTCCACGGGTATCCGCTCACCGCTTGCGCAGGGCCGTCCAGGGTGTATATGGCTTCGAACATATTACCGCATCAGGGTATAAAAACGATCAGGAACCTTTACCGGTTTTTTTCTTTTTATCTCCGGCTTTTTTCCCTTTCGTCTGCTTTCTTGATCCCTTCCCCTTCGGAGTTTTGTCTTCCTTCACCATGCTCGAAATAGCTTCCGCCTCCCGACGTTCATTCGCCTCGGCGATGACCGCTTCCTTGTTCTTTAAAATGTAGAGGTAGTCGATCACGGCCGGCAGTATAACCAGCGCGGTAAAGAGACAGAGCACAATCCCGATAAGAAGAATGATCCCGAAGGCTGAAACGCCGTTATGCCGGGCCGGCACGATGCTTCCAAGTCCCACAACTATAGCGAGAGCGGCGAAAACAAGACCGCGTCCCGTTGTTTTCGTGGCCGCAAATGCTGTGATGTCGGTGTTTTCCCTCCATCGGTGAACAATCCTGAGTCCGTAGACGACTCCCAGACCAAGAAGAAGGGGAAGTCCTGCTATGTTGGCAACATTGTAGTCTATCTTTGCAAAATAAAGAACCAGGTTGAGCCAGAGCATGCCTATCACGAGAGGAAGAAGAGCGAGCAAGACGCCCCGCGGCCCCTTGAAATCGATTATCAGAAGCACAAGAATGATAATAAAGGAGTAAATCATGGCCCTGAAAATCGCCGTTGCGGCCTGACGCACGTAGACGCGATGCGTTACAGGAAAACCAGTGATATTCGGAGTCACGCTTTTCAGATCATTGACGAATTTGTCAAGAAATGTGATGTCCCAAATAGACCCGGTAGGAGAAACCATCGCAACATACGTCCCCGCGGGGCTTTTAAAGCGATTTATTATTTCCTTCGGAAAGGTAGACTCGTCGATTATCGACGGATCCATGCTTTCCCTGACCAGTTGCGTAGCTTTTGATATGACAACGAACAGCTCTCTCTCAAATCGCCTGGTGCGTCTTAATGCCGTACCCTCGCTGTCTTCTGCGAGCTTTTCCCTTACTGTATCCATGTTCGCCAGAAGGGAATCGATCCTCGATACAAGGTCAGACTGTCCGCCGGCGAAGGCCTTTTCCTGGGCCTCCTCGAAGTACTCACTCATTTTTCCAAGCATCGCAACATATTCCGCACTGCTGTGATTGTCCTCAACGAGGCCAATGTGAAAATTCCCCAGCAAAGGTCTGATCTCGCGGATGATCTTGATTTTTTTCTGCTGATTGTCGGGGATGTATTTTGCCAGTGATTCGACCCTGCTCACCGTAGGGAGTTTCTCCACTTTCTCGGTGATTTTTTGCAGATTCTCCAGGTTTGTATCGGTGATCATCGCAAAGGAAAGCTTGAAATCACTGTTTTCTTCCATCTTTCTCTGGTAAATCGTGGATTCCGTGTTACGGGGAAGAAGCTTGAGCACATTGTAATCCATTTTAAGTTGCGTTACGGCGAAAATGCTGAACACTGTTATCGCGGCACTTACCCCGATGATGACAAAATGAATTTTTTTCTGCTCCAGTTTGGCCGCCTCAAATATCGTTTCTTTGACCTGGTAATCCCTCGGTTCAATCTGGATCAGGAAAAGAAGGGGAGGCATCATGAGAAAAGTGGTTATCATGACCACCATAAGGCCTATGCCTGCGGCCATACCAAGTTCCGAGTAGCCGGAAAAATCCGAAAGGGAAAGGGCAAAGAACGCAAGGCTTGTCGTCAGGCCCGCGGATATGACCGAGCGACTGGTGAGTACAACGGACTTGTAGATGGCATCGTTCATCGACAACCCGTTCCCCAGCTCCTCCTCCGTCCGTTGCAGCAGGTAGATTCCAAAATCTATTCCTATCCCGAAGAGCACCGCGAGGAACGACGAGCTGATAAGATTGAGCTTCCCGATTAATAACGTGATAATCCCGAGGGAAATCACGAGTCCCGATACCGTGGGTATGACGGCTATAACAGTCTTTTTGATCGACCGAAAACCGATGAGAAGTACCAGTGAGACGATAATGATGGAAAGTACGACGGCATCCGCCACGTCTTCATAAATTATCCCTATCTCAGTATGCACATGGGCCGGCATGCCGGTAAACGCGACTTTTATCTTGCCCTTAATTTCGGGATGCTTTTCGTAAACCCTGTCACAAGCGCTTCTCATGTCCCTGATAAAAGGACGAAGGTAGGTTATTTCATCATTGTAATTCTTGGGTTGAACGAACAGGAAAAGCATTTTGAAATCGCGTGAAAACAAATAGCCACCGCTTTCCAGGGTGGCCAGCTCGCTGAAGCCCGCTACTGAAAGTTTTTTTTCCAGCTGCAGCTTTATCTGATTCGGATTTGAAAGCCAGTCGTTCCACTCCCTGAAAAAGGCATCGAAGAATATTATTATATTCTTTGCCCCCTCAACTGAAATCCCCGAGTGGGGCTCCTTGAAGCTGCCGGTTACCTCTTTCATCATGGAATAGAGGCTTGTTATATTATTAATTTTACTTAACCAGCCCTCTTTCTTTTTCAGGATCTCCCGTGCCCTTTCCAGCGTATCAATCGGCACATAGAGGGGTGCCCGCTTCATAAGCACGGTCGCATCGATTTTATAGAAAATGGACTCAACCCATTTGGTCTCCCTGCCAATCTCTTCAGCGAACGTATCAGCATATTCCTTGCAGAGGTCGCTGTCTCCCTCAAGAATAATGATGAGGTTGTCGGGAGAACCGAATTCTTTTTTGTATTGCAGGTATTTCGCCTGTTCTGGATCGTCCTTGGGGATGAGGTCTTCCTGGGACGATGATATGATCAATTTCGGAATGAACGCGCCCATTATCACGGTTACTATAATCATGACAACAAGCACCAGTTTGCCACGCTGTAACGACCACTTGTAAATCACATCCAAAATCTTTTTCTGCATGGTACTCTCTTTTTTTTATCTGTAGTTTAATTCAGGGGCGGTCGCACCATAATCTGCGCTACATACCAAACCCGCCCTTTGCTGTGTGAGATTTCCCAGAAAAGCCTGTAGATTCCCAATCAATTGTCTGAAATCAGGTCACCTGGGAAACAATGACAATTGATTTACCAAGGATAATGCCTGTGTTGCAAGCATTTTTTTATCGTTGTCATATGGCAAAAATGATGCTCCGATATAGCCGGGTTCACCACTCCCGTATACGCAATACTTTTCTCTTGGAATGGTTTTTTTAGGGAACCTTGAGCGCTTCGAAAAGGTCAAAAACAAGTATTTATAAAAATGATATTTACCCATTGATAACAGATATTGATCCTATGCCCAGGAAGGAGGAGGCTAAACGGAGATGAAAAATTTATTGACATATTGTTGTTATTGTTGGCCTCTATCAAATGCCTTGGGGTTCATTATCATAATTAGCACCTCGTATCAGGCACTATTTTAAAGCGTCTATCCTTAACGGAAATTGTATTTATTATCATTGAATAAATCGGATCCATCACAATACTGACAGGTGACCGAGGTGACACGTTATGAAGATGAATAAGAAGCGATTCACGATCATTATCACTCTATTGCTTGCCGGTTTTCTCTTCCAGCCGTTTTATTCCCCCGGTTATTCCGCCCAGAAAACCAGCTTCGCGCTGATTTTTCTTGGAGGGCCTGATACCGGAGCGGAGGGTGAAACGATCATAACACAATTCATGTCATCCCTCGCGAAACTGTCAGGCATTCCTGCCGGATCACTTCAGGGCAAATATTTCAACAACATCAACGAAGCAAAAACATATATCACACAGAATAAAAATGTATATATCATGGCCTCCATCGGCTTCTTTTTATCAAACAGACATGCCATGAACCTTGCGCCGCTTGCCGTGGTGAAACTGAGAGGTAATGATAAAGAGCAATTCTATCTCGCCGTGAAAAAAGGCGCGTATTCAAATCTCAAGCAATTGAAAGGTAAAACCCTTTCCGGCAACGTACTCTACGAAGATCACAGGTTCATAAACACGATGGTTTTCGATAACGTCCTCACTATCGGCAGCTTTTTTGTTTTAAAGCCCACGAACAGGCCACTTTCAGCAATTCGACGACTTACCACCGGCCAGTATGATGCAGTTCTTCTCAACCATATGCAATACTATAGCCTGAAGAATATTGCAACATTCCAGCAGGTGGATATTATTCACCAGTCGCCAAAAATGCCGGCTCTGGGAATGATGATGACAAACACGCCACAGAACAGGTCAACGAAGGACAAGATCATCCGGGCGGTTACCACAATGTGCAATCAGGCTGACACAAAGGATGTGTGTAAAAATTTTGGCATTGACGGTTTTGAGCCGATAAGCAATCAGGCCCTCGAAAATGAGATCACGAAATTCGATAGTTCTAAATAGCGCCTGCGCCCTGGTACTTCTCACGGGCTGCCTCGTGCGTCCCGGCACGATACGACGGGACGTATCCGAAACAACCGGGGTTAACGGGCAGCAGGATTGGTTCAACGCCGACATACGTGCACTGCCCATTTCCGGCAACCCGATTCAGCTTATTGAAATCGCACAGGATCTTTCCACGTACAGCGCTCCATACGGCCAAAAAGTCTACGCGCTGCGCCTCGCAGTTCATGCGCACACCCTTGACAGAAAAAACGTTAAAGTAGCAACCGCTCTTTCAAAAATCGCTTTTTTAGCGGCTGATGGAATTGACGGTGATGAAGATGCGATGAAGAAAAACGCTGAAATCGGTGTTCGTGCTGCCCGTGCAGCGGGTGTCGATACTTCAAGCCCCGAAACATCCTATTATTTCGCCCTTAACCAGGGTCTTATCATTCGATCCGCCGGCCTTCTTGCAATCGGCAAACTTCCGGAAATTTACGAGGCGCTTCAGGCAGCACAGAAAACCTCCCATCTCGATTACGGCGGCCCGATAAGGGTCCTCGGCATGCTCTACATGAAAGCCCCGGCATGGCCCAGCGG
>CAZKPR010000194.1:0-6870 GCA_964554685.1 uncultured Leptospirales bacterium
GTCGGTCAGGTAGCTCCACACGAAGACCATCGCCGTGCAGGGCGCCGCTGCCAGGATGATCAGCCCGGCGGTGTATTCCTTGGCCATGTCTGGACCGATCCATGCTGCAAAGACATGCTGCATGAACACCCAGGCCAGAAACGCCATGCTGAACGGCTTGACCAGCCAGTTGACAAACAGCGTCACAAGCAATCCCTTGGGTCGTTTCGCGATGCCGCCGATGGCGCTGAAATCCACTTTGAGCATCATCGGGTAGATCATGAGCCAGAGCAGAACGCCAATCGGCACGTTCACCTGCGAGCCCTGACCGAACTCCAGCTTCGCAAGCAGGGAAAGCACTGGGACGGCGTTCCCATGCCAGGCGTCGCGATCAAGGACCTGTCGAAACCGGCAATCGATCTCTTCAGAAAGCTCGCGAAGGAAAGCGGACGCATCGACGCGGCACTTATCAAGGAAACGGCACCCGGGCTTATAGAGAAACTACACCTTGTGGAGAACAGGAACCTCAAGAGAGCCGCGGTCCTGATGTTTCACCCGGACCCGGAGAAGTATGTATCCGGCGCCTTTCTGAAGATCGGCTTCTTCAACAACAACACGGACCTGTTATACCAGGACGAAATTCATGGCGGGCTTTTCACGCAGGTCGAAAAGGCCATGGAGCTCCTACTCACCAAGTACCTGAAAGCGGGCATCAGCTATAAGGGGATACAGCGGGTGGAAACTTACCCTGTTCCCGAACCGGCGCTCCGAGAGGCCGTGTTGAATGCCGTCATTCACAAGGACTACTCATCCGGCACGCCCATCCAGATAAGCGTGTATCCCGACAAGATTATGCTCTGGAACTCTGGGAACCTTCCCCGGGACTGGACCGTGGCGAAGCTCAAGGGGAAACACCCGTCCCAGCCGTTCAACCCGGATATCGCCAACGCCTTCTTTCGCGCCGGGATGATAGAGGCCTGGGGGCGCGGAATCGAGCGCATGATCACGGCCTGCAGGGAATTGGGTATGAAGGAACCGGATATCAGATACGATCACGCGGGCCTCTGGGTGGAATTCGGCTACAAGACGGCGGTGGAAACGCCGGTGAAAACGACGGTAGAAACGCCGGTGAAAACGACGGCAAAAACACCCGTCAGAATCCTTGAATACCTGTCAGGACATCCAGATGCAACCCTGGCGGAAACCGCAGAGGCTATCGGCAAGTCGCTGAGAGCAGTGGAACGTGCCAGTTCAAAATTGGTCAAGGATGGAAGACTTCGCTTTGTCGGACCACAGAAGGGAGGTCGCTGGGAGGTGATACAGTGACCGACATCGGCACACCGGAACGGGTCACCCAGGAACGCATCGTCGCCCTCTTCCGGGAAGAACTGGGCTACGAATACCTGGGGCACTGGGAATATCGGGACACGAACAGCAACATCGACGAAAACCTCCTGGGAGCCTGGCTGAAGAAGAACGGGCATACCAAAGACCAGATCAGCAGAGCGCTTCATCTTCTTCATGTTGAGGCGGACAACCATGGAAGGGGCCTATACGGCAATAATAAGGCCGTGTACAACCTCTTGCGGTACGGCGTACCCGTGAAAGTCCGGGCGGGAAAGGCCACCGAGACCGTGCGCCTGGTCGACTGGGAAAGGCCGGAGAAGAACCACTTCGCCATTGCCGAGGAGGTGACCCTCCGGGGAAACCATGAGCGGCGGCCCGATATCGTCCTTTACCTGAACGGCATCGCCGTGGCCGTGCTTGAGCTGAAGCGGAGCAGCGTCTCCACCGGGGAAGGCATCCGGCAGAACATCTCCAACCAGCAGCCCGAGTTCAACGAGTGGTTCTTCAGCACGGTGCAGTTCGTCTTTGCCGGCAACAACTCCGAAGGCCTGCGCTACGGCTCCATCGGGACGCCGGAAAAGTACTTCCTCAAATGGAAGGAGGACGAGGAAGACGACAGCCGCTACAAGCTTGACAAGTATTTGATCAGGATGTGCGCGAAGGACAGGCTGATCGAGCTGATGTACGACTTCGTGCTTTTCGACGGCGGGATAAAAAAGCTCCCGCGGGCGCACCAGTACTTCGGCATAAAGGCCGCGCAGCGGCACGTGCGGGAGCGGAAAAGCGGCATCATATGGCACACCCAGGGGAGCGGCAAGAGCATCGTCATGGTGCTCCTGGCGAAGTGGATACTGGAGCACCACCACGGCGCACGCGTGGCCATCATCACCGACAGGGATGAACTGGACAAGCAGATAGAGCGCGTCTTCAGCGACGCGGGCGAGGCTATCACGCGCACCTCGAGCGGACGCGACCTCATACACCGGCTCGGCCAGGCAACGCCCCGCCTCCTCTGCTCGCTTATCCACAAGTTCGGCAAGAGGGACGTGGACGATTTCGACGCCTTCATACGGGAACTCGAATCCCAACCGAGCGTCACCGTGGGCGAGGTATTCGTCTTCGTGGACGAGTGCCACCGCACCCAGAGCGGCAGGCTTCACAGGGCCATGAAGGCCATCATGCCCAACGCGGTCTTCATCGGCTTCACGGGGACGCCCCTTCTCAGGAAGGACCGGGCGACAAGCCTCGAAGTCTTCGGCGGCTACATCCACACCTACAAGTTCAGCGAGGGGGTCGAGGACGGCGTGATCCTTGACCTCGTCTACGAGGCGCGGGACATCGATCAGAAGCTCGGATCGAAGGACAGGATCGACGCCTGGTTCGAGGCGAAAACCCGTGGCCTGAACGACTGGCAGAAGGATGAGCTGAAGAAGAAGTGGGGCACCATGCAGGTCGTGCTGAGCTCGAAGTCCCGCATGGAGCGCGTGGTGAACGACATCGTATTCGACTTCAGCGTGAAACCGCGCCTGAACAACGACCGCGGCAACGCCATCCTCGTGGCATCCAGCATCTACGAGGCGTGCAAGTACTTCGCCATGTTTCAGAAAACGCCCTTCTCGGACAGGTGCGCCGTCGTGACATCCTATAATCCGAACACCCGGGACATCACGACCGAGGACACCGGCGCGAATACCGACACCGAAAGGGAGTTCATCTATCACACGTATACCGAGCTCCTGGAAGACGTCGTCGCCAAGGGTGGTAAGTCGAAGACCGAGGTCTACGAGGACCGCGCCAAGGAGCTCTTTGCCCGTGAACCGGCGAACATGAAGCTCCTTGTCGTGGTGGACAAGCTTCTCACGGGCTTCGACGCCCCGCCCTGCACCTATCTCTACATCGACAAGTCAATGCAGGACCACGGGCTCTTCCAGGCAATCTGCCGGGTGAACCGCCTCGACGGCGAGGACAAGGAATTCGGCTACATCGTCGATTACAAGGACCTCTTCAAGAAGGTCGAGAGCGCCATCGCCGTCTATACCTCGGAACTGGACCACAGCGCCGGCGGCGCCGATCCCGAGGTGATGATCCAGGACCGCCTGAAGAAAGGCAGGGAAAGGCTCGACAGCGCCCTGGAAGCCCTGAAGCTCATCTGCGAGCCCGTGGAGCCCCCACGGGGCGACCTGGAACATATCCATTACTTCTGCGGGAACACGGAGATCCCGGAAGACCTGAAGGAGCGGGAACCCCAGAGGGAGGCCCTGTACAGGGGAACCGTGGCACTGGTACGGGCCTATGCCGCCATCGCCGACGAGCTTGAGCCCGCCGGGTATGACGGGACGGAGATCGCCCGCATCAAGAAGGACCTTGACACCTACCTTGAACTGCGGGAGATCATCCGTAACGCCAGCGGCGAGAGCATCGACCTCAAGGCCTACGAGGCCGACATGCGCCACCTCATCGACACCTATATCGAGGCGGCGGAACCGAGGAAGATATCGCCCTTCGACAACATCGGTCTCCTCGACCTGATCGTGAAGACCGGCATCGCGAGCGCCATCAATTCACAGCTCGGGGGGCTCAAGGGCAACAGGGACGCTATCGCCGAGACCATCGAGAACAACGTGCGGAAGAAGATCATCAAGGAGCACCTAAACGACCCGGCGTACTACGAAAAGATGTCGGAGCTCCTGAACCAGATCATCGCGGCACGTAAGGCAAAGGCCATCGAGTACGAGGAATTCCTGAAGCAGATCGCCGAGCTTGCGAAAAAGGTCGATGCCGGGCATGAGGACGATATTCCCGAGCCATTGAAGAAGAGCCCCGCCCTGCGGGCCATCTACAACAACCTGATGATTGATATGGAAATGCCATCAGACCTCGTGTCGATCCAGAAAGGCGAGTACATGGACCCGAGACTCAGCCTGGCGCTCAGGATCGACAGGGCGATAAAGGAGAACCGCCCCGAGGGCTGGCGCGGCATCCAGACCCGCGAG
Source organism: uncultured Leptospirales bacterium (assembly GCA_964554685.1). Classification (GTDB taxonomy): domain Bacteria; phylum Spirochaetota; class UBA4802; order UBA4802; family UBA5550; genus RBG-16-49-21. The sequence goes on from CAZKPR010000194.1 coordinate 4,320, forward strand.
CAGGCGATAAAACGCGCCATGTACGAAGTGCTGGAGAACGAGGAACAGGTGGAGCGGCTGTTCCTCATCATCAAGGCGCAGGCGGAGTACTGATGGCCACGAAGATCAGCCTCGGGGAGTTCGACGCCGACGTCGTATTCAAGAAGATTAAGAACGTACACCTCAGCGTCTATCCCCCGGACGGCCGGGTAAAGATATCCGCGCCCTCCCACATGAAGCTCGACACCATCCGTGTCTTCGCCGTCTCCAGGCTTGCCTGGATCAAGCGGCAGCAGAGGAAGCTCCGGGAGCAGGAACGGGAAACGCCGCGGGAGTTCATCGACCGGGAAAGCCATTACGTGTGGGGCACGCGGTACCTTCTCACGGTTGTCGAGGAGGACGCCCCTCCCCGTGTCGAGCTCAGGCACCGCGTCATGAGGCTGCACGTGCGCCCGGGCACCGGGGAGGAAGCGCGGAACGCCGTCGTGTCCCGCTGGCTCAGGGACCAGATCAGGGCCGCCCTCCCTGAGCTTATAGCACGGTGGGAACCCCGCCTGGGGGTCCGCGTGAATAAAGTATTCATTCAGCACATGAAGACCCGCTGGGGAAGCTGCAACCCGAAAGCCGGTCATATACGACTCAACACCGACCTCGCGAAGAAGCCGCCCGAGTGCCTGGAATATATTTTAGTGCACGAGATGGCCCACCTTATCGAGCCGACGCACAACGACCGATTCGTGGCCCTCATGGAGCGATTCATGCCCAAGTGGAAATACCACCGGGACCAGTTGAACCGGCTGCCGGTGAGGCATGAGGAGTGGGAGTATTAGCAAAGATAACGAGAACGATAAACGAATATGCACATTCGGCCGCCTTCCGCGGCCTGGTTCAAAACCTCCGCGCTGGCGTTCTTCCTTTCCGCTTTCCTCTACACTTACTTTCCAATTCTAACGAAGTTAACCATCATCACATATTTCGCCATGTAATTCCAGAAACCTTCATCCAATAATCTTTAATAACAATCAACCATCAGCGCGGCGTACTACGCGACGACCGCCCTGTTTACTACTAAACAAACGCTACACGATTAACTCGAAAAACGTGCTACAACGCGGCGCGCCACTTCGTCGGCTTCATCTCTTGAAATGCGTGTATTCAAGAGCCTACATTCCTCGAATACGTGGCGCCTGAACTCGTCGCTCGAGAGCCTGTCAAGTTCGAGCAACCGCACCCAGCGTTTGAACCAGCTTATCTGGTTCGTTGTGAATTTCGACATTCCCGCACCTCCTGCCTGTAATGACCCGGGGGGCTCGAAACGTTTTAAGTCCCGGGGGTGAGTCAATACCGGGTAGCCGGTGCAACGAATGGAATACCGGAGCAATATGCGACGATGGGCAAATGGGGAAATGAAGTTAACAATCACTCGAAAACGTCAGAATCGATAAAATCATCCCCGAAACAAAAAAGTAATGGCCGATGATGTGCTGCCGTGTTATATTTAATTAGCATCAGAACGATGCCCACGCTGAAATCGAGCAAAGCAGTTACCCTCAAGGCTGATTCTTCCACCCACACACAATCCGTTCTTGATTGCGAAATCACATTCAAGGAGGGTAATCTATGATTACTCAACGTAAAAGGACCGGCGTCGGCGAATGGGCAGACGCGTCCATAAACTGCATGTGGGGGTGCCCCAACAACTGCCGGTACTGCTATGCCCGGGCCATGGCGGCCCGCGTCAAACGTATTGATCCGGCGAACTGGAAGGAAGAAACGCCCAGGAAATTCCCCAGGATCCCGAGGAAAGGATCGGGCCGGGTGATGTTTCCCAGCTCCCACGACATCACGCCGGGAAATATCGACTACAGCGTCGAGATGATCCGGCAATTGATCGAGGCCAACCGCAACGTCCTGATCGTCAGCAAGCCGCGCCCGGAGTGCATCGCCGTCATCTGCGACGAGTTCATCGACCACAAGGACCGGATCCTCTTTCGGTTCACCATCGGGTCGACCGATGATTCGGTGCTCAGATTCTGGGAACCGAACGCGCCCTGCTTCGATGAGAGGATCGAGTCCCTCATGATTGCCTACGAGCGGGGATTCCCGACAAGCGTCAGCTGTGAACCGATGCTGGACGGGTGCGTCGAGTCCGTAATCGAATGCGTCTATCCCTTCGCCACCGAGAGCATCTGGATCGGCAGGATGAACAACGCCGGTTCGGTGCTGAGCCTGAATGGCGAATATTCGGATGAAGTGAAAATGGCGCTGGAAGAACTCAGAAGTCTCCAGAGCAACCTGAGGTTGTTCAACCTCTCCGGCGATTACGGGCATGACTGGAAAATCAGATGGAAAGACAACCTGTGGGCTCTGTTCAATACAATAGCGAACACGCTGGTTACGGTTAGAGAATATAATGAGATGACCCCGAAAGAGAGGTCGAGCTACCGTCGCAGGGCGGGCAAGCTGATGCAAACGGACGGGATACCCTTCATCGGGCCTAAAAAGAAAACCTCATCGAAGGAAGGTCATTCAGACCGGCCTAATCATATTTACATTGTGTGAGGGCTGGAAA
>CAZKPR010000195.1:0-6749 GCA_964554685.1 uncultured Leptospirales bacterium
TTCCACCATTTTGAAATAATTGAATAGATTCCTCTTTTTTATCACCAAGAGATGATATCACCAATATTTTTTTATAATTAGCGGTCCTGATTGTCTCTTTTATTTTTTCATCTGCTTCTTTTCTTGTAATATAAAATATTCTTTCATTATTCTTAATAACTGATGGAGAAAAATTTTCCGCGTGCCAACCTTTTACTTCAATTGCTGCATACTCTATTCCTTTCAAATCTGTTGTTACTAAAACAAAATTTTTAGGTGGATGCATTTTATCGGGGTTTAAATTATACGCTAAAATATCAATATCACTGTCGCCACCAACATTTTTTTCGCCTTTAATATAATATTTGATATTTGTCCGTATTAAAAATTCATTATTTTCAAAATATAATTTAACGATTTCCTCGTTGACATCAGACATGGCTTGCAACTCTCTTTTGGGGTTTAAATTGGATAAATTGTGTTAATCTAATTTGAATGACTCTATTTTCACTTGTCAAGGTTTTTCCGCATAACTATATAGATACACTCCCAATCTAAATGATAAACACAATCGAAATTATGGTTATTTATTTTCCAACATTCCGCAACTCCTCCACAATCCTCACCATCCCAAACGTATCCATCATGCAATATTCCAGGAGCTGAGCGCGAATCTCCTTTTTCCTTTCCGCATCCGTTTCAACCCAAAGATGCTCGTACGCCTGCATCGCCATACCGCCATCGCTGATGGGTAGCCCGTTATAGGACAGATCCTTCACTAGTGCCGGCAGCACCACCTTGATCGACGCGCTCCCTCCCATGGACGGATCGTAATAGTATCCTTTAGCGAACGGCTCCAGCAAATCCACGAGCCGCTCCTGGCGATCAGTCAATTCAGCTTCATAGGCAGGAAAGTCCCTCGCAAGCTCCGCCATGCGCGTTGACTCAAAGGCTTTATTGTACACAACAATCGGCCCGAGCGACGGCGTTGCCTCGATTAAGGCTCGGATAAAGAATTCCCGTGGGTCAGAGCCTGCCTCTGCCAGGAACTCGCGCAGTTCAGGCTTTACACCTTTCGCGCCAAGGTAATACACGCAGAACTGGAACGGGACCTGCTGATACGGCCGCACTTTGTCGAAGAGCGGCACGGCAGGCATGAAGGTCTCGAAGTCCATGTAATAGTGCGGATAGGTTAATAATTCCAGGAACCGCGCTATCTCTTGTTTATCGACATGCTTCTTCCCCGATACTTGAGCACCCACCTGTATTTGTTGACGATTGTTCAGGGGATAGTCTTCAGGGATATCCTCAAGCTTCACAATGCCAGAGCGATATAATTCGAATTTCTTCTCTGTCGTGAGCCTGTTAATATCGAAAACTGAGGGAGAAGGCACATGCTCCCAGCAATGTCCAGTGAAATCGCAGTCGTAGGGGTCAGAGCAGTGCGGGCCGATTTCGATATCAGGGACTTTTTTCAGAGAAAGGATTTTCTTAAATTCATCAACCTGCTCAGCTATCTCCGCCTGCATACCTTCAACCTGGTCCAGCACGCTCTCAACGGAAAAAAGCTCGTTCAGGTTCAACTCCCCCTGGCGCACATACTGATTGTTGAGATAGACGATAGAGACGTCTGTTAGTTTAATCCCACAGCCGGTCATGATATAGTACTGGACTGCAGCGTCAGGGAGATATATATCCTTCAAGCCAGTGGAGCTTTTTACCTCGTAAAGCTTCCATCCTCCCCTGCCCTTGACCAGAATGTCCCCCAGGCAGAGAACACCATTGTATAAAAAAGCAGCCTCATAGATGACCTTTCCGTCGCTCTCAATGAGTTCGGCGGTGCGTTTTACCGCACCTGTGTAATCTCTGTCCACCGGCGACGAGTCTGCCCCTCCGGGAAAGAGGTCCTGCGCCAGCTTACCAACGTCATGGCCGCGGTCGAATACTGCCTGCTGGTCCGCGGTTATCTCATCGCGCAGGTCGGGCTGGTACCTATTCAGCCAGAGCGCTTTATGGCACTGGAGGCCCTTCAGGAAGGTGGATTTGCTGAGGGTGTGTTTTATATTCGTTTCTTTCATAAATGCGACCATGGAATATCATCTTCAATACTATTCTCACCCAGGTATTCCGGTATGGGTTTACTATGAGAATCATCAATCACCGGCTTGATTTCAATGATTCTGTCCACCCGAAAGGACCTTTCCTCACATCGGAGCAGACAGAAACCCGCGATGTACCAATGCCCCTCATTTTGAAATATTTCCTGGAACTCGATAGTCCGTTCAGTTACATTCCCTTTAAAATCAATATATTTCAACCAGATGAGATTGTATTCTGCAATAATTTTTTCAACAGTATCCAGGGTGACGAGCCCGTTCACAAATCGGTATTCCGGTTTTACCCGGGGGACAGTATACAAAAACGGGCGAGCCTTCATCACCTTTAACCGCTCCCGGGCAAGCTGACGCCTCAGGGCCCGGTTCTTGAGCCATAGTATCGTCATGGTGAAAGACAATAGTATAACCAGCAGTTCATTCCACAGGATCAGCTTGTAGGGTTCGCCAGGTATATACAGGCCGTGAGGCGTGATATGCCGGGCCGAGATGTCCATCAGGAACTGCCAGAATGCTTCCATGATTATCCTTTAGCGCACTCAATATGCATATAACATCGCGGATTGCCGTTCGATACTCTCACATCACAGGGTTCATTGAATGTGATGTGAAAATTAAACTCACTTTTATCACCAGTCTCATTCCCGAAATACATATGATACAATGAGGGTGACATCCCCTGGGCGATGCGCCATTCAAAATTTGACGCGTCAGGATATTCCAGTTTATCATTATTTCCAATTTTTACAGAATATCCCTTTTTGAGTCTGGATATTGATATATCCTTCACATTATTAAACACATTTTCAATATTCATAATATTTTCCTCCTCATTATTAAATCTCTACAACCAGACCCTTAAAAAGCTTATCGATATCGTCTCTATGCGCGATCGCATCCACCCACTTCCCCGGAATGCCGGAATACCCATACAGGATCCCCGCTAGTCCGCCAGTCACGCACGCGGTAGTGTCTGTATCATACCCCAGGTTCACGGCCTTGAGCACTGCCTCACCATATGACCCGGATGTGAGTAGGCACCAGATAGACGCCTCAAGTGTATCGATTACATAACCTGTTGATTTTATTGTTTCTTCGGGTAATGAAGCAATCTTCCCGCCAAACACTCGACGGAAATGCTGCAATTCCATCCTGAATGGATCCCTATCGTAAATAGCAGAAGCCAGATCTATCGCCTCCTGGTACGCCTCAATAGGTGATTTACTATCAAAAAGGTTCCGTGCAATAAGACAGTAGATGCCGCAGGCCATGAGGGAGCGCGAATGCCGGTGAGTAATGGATGATACCGCATGAACGCGGCTGATAAACTCATCAATATCCATTTTGTGAAAGCTTACAGCCACAGGAATGATCCGCATGAGTGAGCCGTTACCATTATCACCTTCGCTATCACCGCCAGCCAGTTCCGGAGAAATACCGCGTTTAAGCCGGCTTATAGCGGCTATTGTGCCATTGCCGATATCGAAAGCCTTGCCATAGGGTGTCCAGAGGCCTTCCGCATACCACCGCATGAACCGGGCTGCCATGTCATTCAAATCGAACCCCTGAACCAGGCTGTCAGTAGTACAAAGTAGCAGTGACGAATCGTCCGACCATGAACCGGCAGGCAGTTTAAATGTACCGAAGCCCCTCATGTTGACAACAGGATCGATTCGTACTTCTTCTCGTGTCAGGAATTCCACGGGTACACCCAGGGCATCGCCCACCACGGCGCCCCAGAGCCCACCGAGCATTTTTTCTTTCATTTCATGTGTCAGTTCCATGTGTTTCACCAACCTCCGGTTTCACCGCTCATCATTTAACTCTCCTGATCATGGGCGACACTGCATCCTCCTGCTTGATGCCTTTAGCGCAATATGGGCAGACATGAATATCAGGATCTGAAAAATCCCACCCCCATTTCTCCATTGCCGCAATCCCCATGTCCTTTGTTTCACCTTCTTCCACTTTAACGATAGTCTCGCCCCAGCAGAATTCGCTGCCAGGCGCGGAATCGCAATTTACTATTAGCACGCTATAAAATTCTATCATATGTCCTCCAGCACCCTGCTCCGCTACCTCCACAACCCCAGCCTGTGCTCCCTCGCGTAACGATACGATCTTAAAAACTTATTCCTGTACCGCACATTGGGCGCTATCGTCAGAGGGCTCGCGTACCCGTTCCGGATAATGACATCATTCAGCATCCTGCCGTCGGCCAGATAGACATAGGCGAGCAACCTACGGTACCGGTCCCTCTTCTCTATGTCGAATGCGAACCTGACCGAATTACCCTTCTTAACCAAAGTTTTAACATACTTCTTGGCAATCTTGCCCTGGGAAACGATCGTCTCGATGTCTCTGCTGCTCCGGGCCGAATCCTTTAGCGCCTTGCTATTTCTTCTGGATTCAGGTGCGTCTATGCCGATGAGCCTGACGGATTGTTTCTTTCCCTGATACATGACCTTTAAGGTATCTCCGTCAGTCACGGAAATGACCACGGCCCTGTTCCCGAGCGCATATAAAGCTTCTTGGGAACATAGTGCTATAACTAGTATAATAAGCAAAAAACGTTTCATATCATATCCATTATATCATATACAGTCAAATATCATAGGTTCCATTGAGCTCCTTCCGCTATAAATATTATTAGTTCTCAATGCGTTCATTCGGGAAAAACTTGAACATAAACTCTTCCGCTAATTCAAAACCCATATCAGCAGATTTCCTGATGTCTTGCATCGCTTTGTTCTTACGGCCAAGTTGATAATAGCTGACCCCGCGGTTGCAGTAGAGATACGCCTCATCAGGCCTTATCATTATCGCCTTGGAAAAATCATCGATGGCATCCTCATGCCTTTCCAGTAACGCAAGCAGGTTGCCCCTGTTGCAATACGGCTGGAAGGCATCCGGATTAAGGGTAATGGCACGGTTAAAATCTTCGAGTGCCTCTTCATGCCATCCCCAATCAGCTCTGAGTACGCCCCTATTGCATAATGCTTTAAAATCATCGGGCTCGAGCTGAATAGCATCGTTATAATCATCCATTGCCGCAGCTTTATCACCCATCATTTCATAAACAATGGCACGATTATAGTAGATGTTTGCAATCTCGGGCATCACCTGTATCGCATGGGTGAAATCCATGATAGCCTCTTCGTATTTACCTTTCGTGGTACTGATGAAACCTCTGAGACAAAATTGTTTTGCTGTCATGTCTTCATCATCAAGATCAAAGGTATCATTCAACATCAGAAACTCGTCGAGATTATGCATGCCGACAGTGTGAAGCATGGTGTAGAGTTCCGGATATTTCTTAATTCCTCCAAACTCCAACTTCCCCAAATCGTTGAGATGTTCCTCTGCGCTCCTCATCTCTGCGATTATCTCATCAGCTTCAGCCGGAGTGTTGGCTGCCAGGAGTTTCTCCCTGAATAGGAATTCCTGGTAGGTATGCAATGACAATCCAGCCAGAGGGAGTACATTTTCAGGCTCGTCAATTTTGTTGATGATCGCGTTTACCAGTACCAGGGTTGGATCATGCAATCCGTTCTTTTCATAATCATCCCTTGCTGCGTCCAATTGCTTCATGACCCCTTCGATATCGTCTCCCCACAGTATCTTCCGGTACATCTGAGCCAATGGGAGGTCAACTGATTTGAGAATATCTTCCTCTAGACCAATAATAGCTTCAAACAGCTCGCCGTTTTCCGCTGGCCCGCCGGTATCGTCCAGTTCCTTGTACATCTTTTTATATGATTCAAGCATTTCTCTAATTTCTGTCTCCATGGTTACCTCCTGCTTATATCTTTTAATTGAGCCGAACTGATGATGTAGGGACCAATCCCTACATCATCAGAGTAAAGCTCAGGTTCAGACTCCAGCCGGAGCCATCTCAGCGCGGTGAGGAGCCCTCGCCCCAAAATCGAATTGCTCCACAACAATGCTGTTGTCGTACACGGTTTCGCCCTTCTCGTTATCAAACCGATACTGCTCTAGCCGGCCCGTGATGAAGAGCTCCGACCCTGTGGCTGCGTGCTCCGCGATAATACGCGCCTGGTGTCCCCAGGCCGTGACCTTGTAAAACCCGGTCTTCTTGTTCGCGCCGAAATGCACGTCGTTTGCAATGAAAAACGTGCATACCGCATTGTTGTTCTCCAGCTCCTTGAGCGCCGGATCCTTGATAAGACGACCGTTAATGTGAACTTTGTTCATGGGTTACCTCCCAAATACTGAATATTTACCGGTGCAGGACCCCGGATGGGCCGGTTTGCCTGCATCGTATGGATTCAATATAACAGCCCTACCATGACAGATAATGACCTATACATTTGTTGGGTTATTATTGATTAAACAATCTATAATGTAACAGGGAGGTATGATAAAAGATATACCCGCTTGGTATATCTTTTATCAAATATGAGATATATTGAATTGATATCGTTCTGAACGATCTTCTGACCTACACTATCGGAAGGTTAAAAAATTGGCAGGTTTGTTTATATATTTTTCAGTATTGTAAATTAACTTTAACACAACGCCTTCAGTGAATGGGCATACATTTTAACCAAATTGATTTTTCAATTTGTGACTTTTTTTCCATTTGGCCTTGTGTTCATGGTCAACTTTCATTACTTTCACATCAGATTTATAGTC
>CAZKPR010000196.1:0-6740 GCA_964554685.1 uncultured Leptospirales bacterium
CCCCCCCGCCCCCGGGGGGCACCCCAAACCCCCCCCCCCCCCCCCCCCCCCCCCCCCCGGGGGGGGGGCCCCCCCCCCCCCCCCCCCGGGGGGCGGGGGGGGATATCCCCCCGCCCCAGGTGGGGCACACCTCCCCCCCTGCCAGGGGAGTCCGGGCGGGAATGAACAAAAAAAAAGGGGTGTTCGATGAACACCCCCGCTGTACAGCTTGATTGTAAAATAGATTACATGCCAAGCTTTTTCGCACCAGCGTCAACGCCGGTATCAACAGCTTTTTTGATGACGTCTTTTGCCGCTTCTTTAGCTTCGGAAGCATCGTCTTTTACTTGATCAGCAGCTTCTTCGACTTGCTCTTCAACTGCGGGCTCTTCGGCTTTTTTGCAGCCGACTATGCCAAAGCTGAACGCAAACGCGAAGATGGCGGCGATCGCCAGAGAAAAAATGCTCTTTTTCATAAAAAAGCTCCTTTATTTGAATTGATCAAGATTTCTACTACGCCCCGGGAAATTGTCAATAAAAAATTTTTATGTCGATAAAAATAACATAATAAAAAACGGGTTTTTTACGCCCGCCACCCCCCCGGGGGGGGGTGGTTGAGTATTGAACAACCATCCAACCCCAAAAAAGCATTGATTTTTTCCCGCGGCTGGAGCATCATCCTCACCGCATGTTCCTGCCCGGGAACCCCGCCGCGGGAACATGTTTCCGGAGTAAATCTTCATCACCAGGAAGGAGTCATTCACCATGAAAAAGATCATGCTGTCAGCCGCCGCAACGATCGCCTGCCTTTCCCTGGCCGCGGTTATCGGGCTTTCCCAGGACCAGGAGCCCCTTGAGAGGAAGGGCAAGGGCCCCTGCCGGGCCGACGTGGAGAAATTCTGCAAGGGCGTGCAGCCCGGGGGCGGCCGCATCGCCAGGTGCCTCAAGAATCATGAGTCCGAGCTCTCGGAGGAGTGCGCAGCCCACGTGGCCAGGGTCAGCGAAAAGTTCAAGGAGGCCAGGGATGCCTGTTCCGGGGACGTGAAAAAGTTCTGCCAGGATGTCCGTCCCGGGAAGGGAAGGATCATCTCCTGCCTGAAAAGCCACGAGGCGGAGCTCAGCGAGGCCTGCAGGGCCACACTCGAGAAGAAGCAATAGCGTCGAGGGCCCGGATCCGGCCGCCGTTCCATTTCATCACACAGGGAGGCTCCCATGAAACGCACGCGTACAAGAGCGGCTCTCGCCCTCATTTCAATTATCGTCGCCGCGACCGCGGTGATGGCACAGGTCGGTCCGGACGCCGGGGTGAAAGATCGGATAGATTTCATACAGGGCGCCCTCGACGCGGCGCAGCCTGGCGCCCAGGCATGGTGGTTCGGGTGGATCGCGGCCTACGGCGCCGGCACGGTCGCCACGGGGACCCTCGCCGGCCTCAACTGGAACAACTTCAGGCGGGAGCCGGGGAACCTCCACTACCGGAAGGTCCGGGACCGGGGCTTCGCCGAGGACATGCTGGTGAGCAGCGTCACCTTCGCCCTGGGCGTCGGCGGCCAGGTGATATTCCCCTTCAAGCCCGCCTACCTCCCCGACCGGCTGCGCGCCATGCCGGAAACCGGCGCCGCGGAGCGCCGGGCCAAGCTTACCCGGGCCGAGGAGATCCTGCGCGAATGCGCGGAGCAGGAGCGCGAGGGATGGGGATGGCTTCCCCACACCCTGAACCTCACGGTGAACATCGGCGCAGGCCTGGTCACGGTATTCGCCTTCCGCCGCCCCTGGACGGACGGCCTCATCACCTTCGCCACGGGTGAGGCCGTGTCCCTGCTCAATATCTTCACCCAGCCGCGCAGGGCCATCAGGGACCTGGCCCGGTACGATGAAAAGTACCGGGGGGGCGCCGCGGCGCGCGAGGATGAACAGCACTACTTCTTCGCCCTCTGCCCCGGGGGAATCATGGCGGGGACGAAGTTCTGAGCCGCATGGCACGGGGCAGCGCGCCCATCCTCTTCATGCTGATCGCCTCGATGGCGGGCCTTCCCGCCTGCGGCGCGCGGGGGGCCCGCGTTCATGACGAAGGGGCCGCTCCCGCAGAAGCAGAGAACATGATAAAGAAACCCCGTCACCTGACGCACCGCGCCTTCAGGCCCGGCCCGGCAATTCATCCATCCACGGAACTCCTGGAATGGCTCGACGGCCTCGAACGGAACGACCCCAGGCCCCTTATCAGGCTCCCCGTGGTGATCGAGTATACCTCCCCCCGGGGTATCTCCATTGCAGGTGCCTGGATCGGGGGCCCCGGCGTGAAGCAGGGCCCGGACACCATCCGCCTGCGCCTCGACGACGGCGGCATGGGAATCTCCCTCGTTGAGACCGCCCGGGGACATTGCCACGGCGATGGCCCCTGCGCCCTCTGGCTCGAGGGCCACTGGGGGGCCCTGGTGAGTCCCGCCCCGCCGTCCGGGGAACGCGGCGATGACATTCCCTCCTTCGCGGTCCTCGGAGTCCAGGGCCCCGTAGGGGAAGATGGGCCGGGGCACCCCCTCAGGGCATGGATCGAGAAGAATAGATGAATTACCCGTCTGAGCATGGCGGACGCTGTCCCATGCGCGACGGAACCAATGCCTCCCGCGACGGAAACCGCCAAAATCGTTTGACACGCCGCATCAGTTCGTGGTATAAACCAGGGTCTTCTGAACTCTTTCAACCCGAGGCACAAAATGAAAAAAATTAAAAAACCCCTCCTTGGTCTGCTCGTCGTCATCATCGGCGCAGCGGCGGTCTTCTTCGGCTGGACCGTCTACCGGTTTGGCGTCATGAAGGCGGGCATGAATCCCCTCCCCACGGGGGAGGTTGTGCCGGGCATCTTAGCGGTGAAGGACGATTTCGCCAACATGTTCCTGGTCAGGGCGGGTAACGGGTATATCGCGTTTGACGCGGGCAAGGACGCGAAGGCCGTGGCCCGTGGACTGGAGGAGCTCGCGATCGATCCCTCCTCCGTGAAGGCCCTCTTCCTTACCCATTGCGACAGCGACCACACGGCCGCCGCGGGGCTCTTCAGGGACGCCGTGGTCTACGTTCCCGAAATGGAAAAGCAGATGATCGACGGCACCAGGGCGCGGGCGCTTTTTTTCAAGAACAGGCTCGATAGGGAGCACACCCTCATGAGAGACGGGGAGACCATCACGATCGGCGGCATCACCGTGAAGGCGGTCCTCGCGCCGGGGCACACCCCGGGCTCCACCTGTTTCCTGGTGAACGGCGCGGACCTCTTCACCGGGGACGCCCTGGCCCTGGAGGACGGGCGCCTCTGCGTGCTGGACGATTTTGTCAACATGGACCCGGACAGGGTGCGGCGGTCCATGGACATGATCGCCGCGCTTCCCGGCGTGAAGCGCCTTTTCACGGCCCACTTCGGTTATTCGGACGATTTCAGGTCGGCCTGCGAGCGTTGGAACAGGCGCAAGCGCCTGTAGGGAGGACGCACCATCACTGCAAGACTCCATTATACCGTGCGAGGTGGCACCGATACCAATCGCCGGGGAGGAAAGCCGGCATGATACTCAACTGGCATGAATCCTACCGGGAGAAGCTGACCGACGCGAAGAGCGCCCTTTCGAGGATCCGCCGCGGCGCGAGGATATTCATCGGCTCCGCCTGCGGGGAGCCCCAGCTCCTGGTCCGGACCCTCCTCGAGCTGGCCCACACCTTCGCCGACGTGGAGATCATCCACTTCCTCGATCTGGGCCTCACCGACTATACCGGGGAGATCTACACCGGCTACTTCCGCCACAACGCCCTCTTCATCGGGGCGAACTCCCGGGCGGCGATTAAAGAGGGGCGCGCCGACTACACCCCCATCTTCCTCTCCGAGGTGCCCCTCATGATGCAGCGGGGCACCATGCCCATTGACGTGGCGCTCATCACCGTCTCGCCTCCCGACGCGAACGGCTACGTGAGCCTGGGCATCTCCGTGGACATCACCAAGACCGCGGCGGAGGCCGCGCGCTACGTGGTGGCCGAGGTGAACCCGAACATGCCCCGGACCCTGGGGGACAGCTTCCTTCACGTGAGCGAGATCTCCGCCTTCGTGGAGCACGACGCGCCCCTCCTGGAGTTCGTCCAGAAATCGCCCGATTCCATCGCCCGGGACATCGGGCGGCTCATCTCGGACCTGATCGACAACGAATCGACCCTCCAGACCGGCGTGGGAAAGATTCCCGGCTCCGTGTTCCCCTACCTGAAGGACAGGAAGGACCTGGGCATGCACACCGAGACCTTCACGGAGGGGATCATCGACCTGATAGAAAGCGGCGTCATCACCTGCGGGAAAAAGACCCTGCACCGCGGAAAGATCGTGGCCTCCTTCTGCATGGGAACGAAGCGCCTCTACGACTACGTCCACGACAACCCACTCTTCGAGTTCAGACCCTGCGGGTACGTCAACGATCCCTACGTGATCGCGCAGAACGACCGCATGGTGTCGATCAACTCGGCCCTCACGGTGGACCTTACCGGCCAGGTCTGCTCCGATTCCCTGGGCTTCGAGTTCTACAGCGGCATCGGCGGCCAGGTGGACTTCGTGCGCGGCTCCGCCCTCTCGAAACGGGGCAAGTCGATCATGGTGCTCCCCTCCACGACCGAGGACGGCACGATCTCGCGGATCGTTCCCTTCCTCTCCCCGGGGAGCGGCGTCGTCGTGACCAGGGGGGACATCCACTACGTGGTGACGGAATACGGCGTGGCCTACATTCACGGCAAATCGATACGGGACAGGGCCATGATGCTGATCGGCATCGCCCATCCCGACTTCCGCGAGGAGCTTCTCCGCGCGGCGAAGGAGCAGGGGTACATCTACCGCGACCAGGCCCTCCCGGCGGTCATCTACCCGAAGGAATACGAGATCAACTGGATCGACAGGAAGGGCGCCACGATCTTTTTCCGTCCCGTGAGGGCCACGGACGAGCGGGCCATACAGGAGCTGGTATACGGCCTGCCACCCCAGGACGTCTACACCCGCTTCTTCCAGAGCCTCAAGTCCTTCTCGCACAAGGTGGCGATGCCCCTGGCCGCCATCGACTACACCGACCGCATGGCCATCGCCGGGGTCATCGGCAGGGATGAGCCCGAGGGGCGCGAGCAGATCGTCGCCATCGGGCGCTACATCAGGGACCCCCGTTCCGGGTACGCGGAGGTGGCATTCACCATCCACCACGAATGGCAGGGCCGGGGCATCGGCACGTTTTTACTGAAGTACCTGATCCGTATCGCCGTCGAGAAGAAGATCGCGGGGTTCACGGCGGACGTTCTCGCCACCAACGAACCCATGATGAAGGTCTTTTCCAGGTCCGGGTACCCCCTGACGACAAGGCTCGACGAGGGGGTGTACGAGCTCAGGATCGACTTCAGCGGGAAGGAGTGACGGGTCCTCTCTAGCCGGGAGGCTCCGGTTAGTCCCCTCAATTTCATTGCGCATTGCCTTTGCGCCCCTGATCCCATCGCCGAGTCCGGGACCGGGATGGCGGTCCGATTCGCCGAATTTCCCTTGACAGTATTTTTTTTCAGGCGATACTGAACGTGAACACATCATTTGCTGCCGCTCACAGGATATCCGATCAGTGCACGGTCGCCCCCATGGGGGGGCAGGCCGGTGCCATCGGGCATCACGGCGGGGAGGGAGGGGAACATGCCACGGTTCGAGGATTCGCTCCTGAAACAGTACGCCGGCTTGTCGATGGAGTTCCGGAGCAGGGCGCGCCTCCTCTTCAGGGCGGTGCTGATAATCATTCCCGCTCTCCTGGCCCTTCTCATCATGCTGAACGCCACGCTGAAGCGCGATCTCTTTTCCGCCCTCAACGTCGCCCTGGTGATCCTCGTCATCATGGTCTCCGGCTGCGTCGTCCTTCTCGTGCGGGGACATTACCACGCGACGGCCAACATTATGGCCTTCGCCCTCCTGGCCGGCAACATTATCATCTCCCTGCGGACCGTACAGTACGGCGCCCCGGTGCGCCTGGTCTCGAGCTGCCTTCCCCTCATCCCCATCGCCGTCTTCTCCGTGCTCTTCTGCCGGGCCCGCGTGGCCATCGCCGTGACGGTCATCGCCCTCGGCTTCGTCTACTACAACCTCATTTCCTCGGGGCAATTCACCCGGGGAGAGACGGGGAGCGTCCTCACGGCCTTCACCATCGCCCTGGTCCTTTCCGCGCTGTTCAGCGGGCTCATCGCCCGGATCGGCATCCGGTCGTTGACCGCCCGGAAGCGGGAGCACGACGAGGAGCGCACGCGCCAGGTGGAGACGAACCGGAACCTCCTGGCCGCCCTCGCCGAGGTCTCCTCGAAGCTCGACGAGACCTCGCACCGCATGCTGACGGCCTCCGACGATTTCTCGAGCACCATGCAGGCCGAGGCCTCCTCCATGGAGGAGATCACCGCCACGGTGGAGGAGATCTCCTCGGGCCTGGACGGCGTGAGCGACGGGGCCCGGGACCAGTCGCAGCTCATGGCCTCCCTGGGGGAGAAGATACGGGGGCTCTTCGGCGTCACCAGGGAGATCGCGGAGAACATGTCCGGGGCTGCCGAGCGGACCTCGGCGATCATGGCCAGGGCCCACTCCGGGGAGGAATCGCTCTCGGAAATGGAAGCGACGATGCGGGAGATCAACGCCACCTCGGCCCGTATTACCCCAAAAACCGCATTTACCCACAAAAAACCCCCCCAAAAAACACCCTTACCATTAACCGGCCCAACCTGGGGCCCGGGGCGGG
>CAZKPR010000197.1:0-6735 GCA_964554685.1 uncultured Leptospirales bacterium
TTATCAACTTCAATGTTGAAGCATTGATACACGGTATTCAGAGAGTCGTAAACAATTTTCAACCTCTGCGACCTCCGCGTCCTCAGCGGTGAAAAACCAGGACTTTCAGGATAATATAACGACCATGCATGTAAAAACATATATCCCCGGTAACCACCAAACCATCCCCCCTCTGCGCCCTCTGCGTTGAAAACGGAAAGCTCATAATGCGAAGGACACGGGTAATTGCAATTGAATCACCTTTGACACAGATCCCGAGACCTGTCCCGAATGTGGCGCACAAATGATCGAATCAGTTGTGTATGCGTACTTTGTTGACCGTGAATGGCGCAAGCTCTGGAAGACCCACCTCCTGTTAGGAGGCTACTTCAGGATGAAACGGGGTCCGTGATGTTTCTATAGGGCCATTCTCTCTACTATTATTCTGGCATGTAGTTAAACCGCTGCTATACGATTCAGCGGGCGGGGATTTTTTGCTCATTTCTCGCAAAATTTCTCATTTTTTCGGCGCGCGCGAAATTTTAAGGCCCCTGTCCAGCAGTTTTTGCTTGCCATGTACCCATCTGTGTGCCAGAAATACTGCCGATAAAGCTCATTGTGTCACTTGACCATAGCGGCAGGCCAGAGTAAAATCCTAGATGAATATGGTCCTTGCGTCTATCGCGTCAGGCTGAAGATACGAGCTTCTTCATGGCGGCCGAGAGCTCCATGGCCGAGAAGGGCTTGCGCAGGAGGCCCGCCACCCCCATCTCCATCGCCCGTTTCATGCTCTCGCTTTCCGCGAATCCCGAGGTGAGAAGCACCCTCACCCCCGGGGCAATGGCCTTCAGCCTCTCGAATGTTTCGATTCCCGACATGCCCGGCATGGAAAGATCGAGGAGCACCGCGTCGATGGCCGCGTGTTCTTTTTCAAAAATCCCGACCGCCTCGGCGCCGCCCTCCGCCGCGACCACGTCGTAGCCGCACCGCGTCAGGATTTCCCCGGCCAGTCGCAGGATCGTCTTCTCGTCGTCGACGATGAGGACCCTCCCCGAGCCCTTCACCAGCGCCTCACTGCCGATTGGGTCGTCCTGCCGGACCTCCCGCGCGTCGATGGCCGGGAGATAGACCGTGAACACGCTGCCGGCGCCTGGTTCGGATTCGACTTCGATGAAACCGCCATGATCCTTGAGGATGCCGTACACCATCGAAAGTCCCAGTCCCGTGCCTCCGCTCTTCGATTTCGTCGTGAAAAAAGGATCGAAGAGGCGCCCCTTCGTCTCCTCGTCCATGCCCACGCCGTCGTCCCGCACGCTGATCCGGGCGTAGGCCGCGCCCACCCCGGCGCCGGGATGACGGGCCGCGAAGGAAGCGTCGGACCGGACGATATCCGCGGCGACCCCGAGGGTCCCTCCCCGCGCGTCCCCCTCGGGACGCATGACGGTCATGGCATGTGACGCGTTCAGGCATAGATTCAGAAGCACCTGCTCGATCTGAACCGGGTCGCCGTTCACGTACACCCCCTCCCCGGGGAGGGTGAAATCCAGGGAAACGTTCTTGGGGAAGCTGTTCTTGCAAATCGTCTCAACGTTCCTGAGGGAAATTATGACATCCATCGGCGCGGGCTGCATGTCGCTCTTCCGGGAAAGCGTGAGGAGTTGCCGGGTCAGGTTCGATGCCCTCCGCGAGGATTGCATCGCCATTTCCAGGTAGCTCTTCATCTTTCCCGCCGCCGCCGGGGCCTCCTCGTCGATGAGCATCTCCATGAGACCAAGGCTTCCCATTATACCGCCCAGTATGTTGTTGAAATCGTGGGCGATCCCCCCCGCAAGGGTGCCCACGGCCTCCAGCTTCTGGGCCTGCTCGAGCTGGCGGCGAATCGCCGCCTGTTCCCCCTCCGCCTTTTTTCTCGACGTGATGTCGCTCGTGACCCCCGTGAAACCAATGTGCCTTCCCGCTTCATCCTTTAAAAAGGAAAACTTGTTCTCCGTCCAGATACGGGAACCGTCGCGGCGCTTCATTTCGAACTCCACGGTCGTGACGCGGTCCATGTCAAGCCCCCCCAGCCTGCTCCTGGTCCTCCCGATGATCGCCGTGACCCTTGCGAGGGATTCAGGCGTGAAGATCCGCTCGAAGGAGAGCGCCATCGCCTCGTCGACGGAATATCCGAGTATCTTCGTCACCGACGGGCTGACGTAGGTGAAGCGGAAGTCCATGTCCATCGTGAAGATCATGTCCGTGGCGTTCTCGGTGATGAGCCGGTATTTTCTCTCGCTCTCCTTCACCGCCTCTTCTATCCGCTTCCTGATGGTGACGTCCCGCACCCCCGCCAGGATGACGGTGCGTCCCCTCCGGTTCAGGCGGCTCAGCCCCACCTCGACGTCAAACTCGTTTCCGTCGCCCGGGCGGCGCGCCCTCCATTCGAAGGACGACGCCTCGCCCCGGATCACCCTGTCGATGACCACCCGGTGCCGGTGGAAGCCCTCCCCCTCGGGTGAAAGCTCGTCAAGGTGCCTCGCCAGGGCCTCATCGAACCCCAGGCCGAACATCTCGAGCATCCTCCGGTTCACCTCGAGGATCGTTCCCCCTTCATCGAACATGATGAAGGCGTCGTGGGAGCCGTTGAACACGGCGAGGAGCTCCTCCCGGGAGGCGCGCAGCTCCTCCCGGGAATCCACGAGCTCCC
Source organism: uncultured Leptospirales bacterium (assembly GCA_964554685.1). GTDB lineage: Bacteria > Spirochaetota > UBA4802 > UBA4802 > UBA5550 > RBG-16-49-21. Next base: position 2,666 of record CAZKPR010000197.1, read on the forward strand.
TGTTCTGCGCCTCGAACTCCTCGTTGGTGGCCTCGAGCTCCTCGATCGTCGCCCTCAGCTCCTCGTTCACCGCCTCGAGCTCGCCGTAATTGTTTCGCAGCTCCAGGTTCAGCCTCTCGGCCATGCCAAGGGAGGAGCTGTTTATCCTCAGCACCGCCGAAGACGCGACCATGGCGAAGGCGAGGGCGATGGTGTTGTCCGCGAGGTATTCCCAGAAGGCGCTCGGGGTTACTCCCAGGTCGTGCCGGGCGTAGTGCATGAATCCCCACAGCATGGCGATATTGGCGAGTCCGTAGACGTAGGTCATGCGCCCGCGGCCCGAAAGGGCGAGGGGAATAACGGTCATCAGGGCCACGACCATGACGATGGTATCGAGCCTCTGGATGATTGCGGAGGTATCGATCCACATGACCATCCACACGGCGGAGAAGGCGGTCATGATAATGGCGTGCGACGCCGGCACGAAATAGCCCCGGACAAGGGCCGCGGTGACGAGGGACAGAAGGATGAACGCGAATAGTTCCGGGATGACGATTGAATAATTAACCGCGTAACCGTAATCGGGGTTGCCGAGGTGAATGACCGAGGTATAGACGATTCCCGCGAGAAGGCTCGCCAGCATCGCGATGGAAACGACGAAGAGAAACCGCGCCTTCATCCTCACGGAGAGGTCGGAGGTGGCGTACGCCGAGAGAAGGCGGTCGAGTATTCTCTTCATTACCGTAAAGATCCATCTCCTGCCGACCACGGCACGCCGGAGTATCGGCCGAAAACCAACTCCCTGCCCCGCTGGATCATCAGGCGCGCGCCCGTGTGGACGTCACCCCCCATGTGGATACGCTGTTTCATGTTACATTCCAACCGCGATGCCATCGCAGGGACGGGACCATTCCCAATCGCGGGAGAATGCCATGGTCCCGTTCATAGTGAACGCTCAATTGTAGTACGGGGCGGAAAAAAAGACAAGCCTTTTAACGACTGTTCAGGACCGGCGGGAAAGAAACAGGTTTTGAATGCCCGGGGAAAATGGTTCACCGGGTCGGCGCGGCACGGGCCGTTACGAATCATCCCGATAGAGTCCCAGGGACTCAATATACTTCAGGTCGAAATTCCTGGAAATCCTGCCGCTCCCCGAGCAGGAAAGATGGTTCTTCCTCCAGGGTTCGTTCTCGTCGGGTTCAACGGGGATAAGCGGACTGAAACCCGCGAAAAATTCATGGTCACTTGTCTCTTTGAACATGCCGGGCCTCCTTCCCCTTTCATATCCAGGGGAATGGATAAGGACATCCAGGAGCGTTCATGTTTCAAAAAAAGGCGGCGGACCCGGAAAAACTGCGGGGCGGAACCCCCGGTGTTCAAGAATACTTGATGACCTCAACGGGGCAGCTCTCCGCGGCCTCTTTCACGCATTCCTCGTTTGCCGCGACATCCGCGCCCTTCTTCACCGTCGCGGTGTCCTCCACCTTGAAGACCTCGGGGCACAGGTCCTCGCACACGCCGCAGGATGTGCAACCTTCCTCGATCCAGACTTTCGTTAGTGCCATACGTGTTCTCCTTTTTGTATTAAGACATGCCGGTGCATAGTTCAGTGGCGATAGAGAATACCTGATACAATGTAATACACCTGTCCAGCAGTTTTTGCCTTGCAATTGCGATTCGGCATTCCATTATTTGTTCATGCGCCATTCTGTCCCATGGACATAATTACAATTGAGTGAAATTTCCTGGATTATGCACAATGTGATTCTTATAATGATTCATGTGTAGGGGAAAGGGCATGAGAAAAAATATTTCGAAAATCGGAATGGTGACCGTCATGGTCATGATGAGCAGCACGGTTTTCGCGTCAGGCGTACAGATATCCGTCGGCGGCGCAGTATGGTCGAGCTTCTGGCAGCCCGCATGGAAAAACACGAAGAGCCTGAACCGAAGGGTGCTGCTTGCGTACCTCCCCACGTTTCGGCCGAATCTTCAATACGACCTTGAACCGAAGGCAAATTTTACCACCAGCCCATCGGTGATGTATGGGGGAATCGTGTCGGTATACTTTCTCCGGCGCTTAAGTCTCTCGACGGTATACATGCGGGGGGATTTTGTGTCACGGACAAGGAAATCCGGCATATCACCGATGCTGTTACATGATTTTTTTGCCGGAGGATCGATTGCCTTCTGGGCTCCCTATCATAAATACTATGTGAGAAAAATATCGAAATTCGACAGCGATACCACCCTCTCGGTTCGTCTGACGGAGCGCGTGAAAATCTATGCGGGCTTCAAGGCCCAGGGATACGACTATACCGAACGGATGCTCTATGTGTACAGTCTTTTAGGCACTCAATATAATATCGAAAGAAAAAAAAGATTCTATGATCGAGTCCGTGGCTACGGTCCCGGCGTCGGAATAGGGATCACAGTTCCTGTCCATAAGTCACTCTTCGCGCTTTTCAATCTGGGAGGCCTGGTGCTCTTTATGAAGGAGGAGGTGAAGATGCCCTATGCCTACTATCCCTATGTTTTGGACTCGTTCGGGCTCGGCTACTTCGTATCGTATATTGTGCCGTCAAGCCGCTACATCAGCTACGGAGGCACCGCGTCGGCGGCCCTGTCATATCTGTTCGATTCAATAGGCGTAAGCCTCGCCCTGGGGGGGCGCTATCAGTTCCTCTACAATCATCAGGAGAAGGACCATCTCAGGCTCTGGGCCAACAATATCGCCATAAACAGGATCGACGGAAAATATGATCATTTCTACGGTATTACCTTCTCGGCGATATATTCTTTTTCTCCCGGTAGAACTAAAGAAGAGAAGGAAGGATGAGGTCGTAATGTGATTATCTCAGGAGCCTCGCGGGCATGGAGTCGAAAAACCGCAGTGAAGAGGCTCCGCGAGATGTTACTGGCAGGCCTTTTCAGGCGTCCCGCGGTTTTCCCAGGCGCATTTAAAATTGTTCCAGGCTGCGTCTAATTATTCCTTCCCGGTATCGACAGGCCATCCCGGTCCCCATCGGAACAAGCAGTAGATAGATTTCAAGGCCGCTGTCCATCGGTTTTTGTCTTGAAAAAATGCTTTGATACCCCAAGCTGGCTTGCGATAAACCCATTGTGTCTCCCTGGCATCATTACAATTGAATGATGTTTCCTAGATATTTAATGCAGGATTGTCATCATGACTTTTTTGCCGTATGAACATTACACGATAAAGACGTCCCTCTCCGCGGACGACATCATTACCAGGCTGAAAGAGGGCCTTGACGAGTGGAAACCCATGCGGTGGTTCTGGTCGAAGAATACACATCCCTATGAAGGAGCCGTTGACGGGATGACGTTCAGGATGAGACGGATAATCAGGTATCGCAATTCCTTCCTTCCCACCGTGTCGGGAAGCATTACTCAACGCCATGGCGTTTCACTTGTTGAAATTAGGATGAAAATGCATCCCTTTGCGATCGCGTTCATGTGCATGTGGTTTGGATTTATTGTTAATTTTTTAATCGCGGCAATCGCTTCCGCGGACACTTCCCTGCTGTCCCTGAAAATGGCGAATCCCGCCCTTCTCATCCCTCTCGCAATGCTGATCTTCGGTTACCTGCTGATGATGGGTGGCTTCAAGTTTGAATCGCGAAAAGCGAAGAGCTATTGCGCGGAATTCTTCAAAGGCCCGTATGATTCGGGATTCATGCAAACATCGAAAGCATAATTGTTAAGCCATTCCGTGAGGGTTGGCAAAACAAGGTTATATGCAAAAAAAATTTAAGCACCTTGTCCCCATCAGTTTTGTCTTGACATTTCTTTTTGCTAGTCCATTGTTTGTTCTTACACATAACATTGTGCCCCATGGGCATAATTACATTGGATGGATGGCTTATAAATGTCGGAGTTGTACTATGCAACTGGCGATGGTTATTTGATCATTCTCCGCACTCATGCCTTGTTTAACGGCGCGCAAAGTTGCCGAGCCCCCTGACCAGCGCTTTTTTGTGCTGAAATTACTCTTCTATCTCAATTTTTCGGTACAATGCATTCAGTCATATTGGCCTGTCATGAGGACGCTTTTACCAACGTATTTCATT
>CAZKPR010000198.1:0-5623 GCA_964554685.1 uncultured Leptospirales bacterium
CCTTGCGGGTTTATTGGCCCTAAATTTTGCATAATTTACCGTTTTAATGTTTAAGATCTTGTTTTTAAGTCTGAAGGCGATCTGCAAGTAGATGGTGGTGAAGTCATCCATGTTCAAAAAAATTATCTTGCCCAGGGCTCCCTCGTCGATGAACAACTTCAGGTGGGACTCGGTGTTTTCGATCACGAACACCTTGACCAGGGTGTATCACCGTACCCTGTAAAAGGAGACGATAGAATCGATAGCCTCTTTCGCAGTAATCGCCCCCGTTTCAAAGCGCTGGAGATCGAGCATCTCGATAAGCTCGTACTCGGTGTACATCCGGAGGCCGGTTATCTCCAGGGAGCGATCCCGGGTTGCCACTTCGCCCCGGAAAAGCAGCGCCATGAGGATCAGAGTTGCGGCATATCTGGGCATTTAGCAGAAGTTGTTTTTAAGGGTCTCCATCAGCTTGATGATGTTCTGGTCTTTCAGGTGGTAATACATGAAGTTGGCCTCTTTTCTTCTGTCAATGATGCGGGCTTTGCGCAGCACCGTCAGGTGCTGGGAGATGTTGGATATCGTGGATCCGAACTCATGCTCTATCTGCCCCACGTTCTTTTCTCCCTCCATGAGGAGGCAGAGGATTTTCATCCGTATGGGATGGGACATCGATTTGAGAAGTTCGGTTACAAGGGTGATCTGCTGTTCGTTGAATTTCATGGTCATTTCACCCCGGAATTTTAGTATTTTACTTTACTCTCCATGACCGGTGGTATGTCAATACGTTTTTTCGTTTATTAACCGCTGGGGAGGGAGGGGAATCCACGACACGCGGCTATGCCGTTTTTCGGTCCGACGGGGCTGCGCTATCGGGAGTAAAAAAATCCGCGATAGCAAGACGCACGAGGATCTTTTCAATCGTTGATGAAAGCCGCAGCACGAGCTTTCCCCCGTTATTGTGGATGGTGTGTTTCGCGTGGATTAAGAACCCGATAAAGGAGGAGTGGATCGTGACGGTATCGGTCAGATCGAAGTATACGGTCCCGGTCATATCCATTCCTTTCAGTATCTCAAGGTAGCCGGGTACTTCGTCAAGGCTGATTCGGGGTGGAAACGACCAGGCAACTTTATCATCCATGATATTCCTGCCTTCCGTGTAATGGAACATCAGTGTTCCTCATTACATAGTATCGGCACAGCAGGGCGAAACCATGAGTAAAAGTAACGGTGCATTGCTGTACCCGTGATTTTTTATTGATGGGTAGGCCGGTTCAGGACATAATGTTCCGCCCAATAAATCGATGGTTCCGGATCTGCACGGACCTCCGGCGGGCCTACAAAAAATCCTTGAAAAAACCCTTTGTTCAGGACTATCTGGATAATTCGAAAGGAACGTGAGAACCGCGATGTATTCACTGCTGAAAAAAAAGGCTAAAAAGAGCACGGATTCCAGGTCCGACATGGCCCAGCTCAAGAAGCTGTTCATCATGCCGGACAGTCCTGACAAGTTCATTGAATTCGGTACGGAACTGCTTGATTTGATACACAGGTTTTTCACCGAAAAGGGTGGAATTCACAGCTCGATATCGCTGCCCGATCTTGAAAAGCTTTTTTCCAACGTGCATTTGCCGAAGAGGCCCCAGCTCCTGAAAACCGTCCTGGGGGAAATCAAGAGCAGAATTATCGCCCATTCCGTCAAGGTGGGGAACCCCTATTACATCGGTCACATGACAAGCGCGATACCCTATTTCATGATACTTCTCGAGATGATTATCGCCGCGCTCAACCAGAACCAGGTTAAAATGGAGTCCGCGAAGGCGTCCTCATTCGTGGAGAGGGAACTCATAGGGTGGATGCACCGCCTGGTGTACAGCAGGGCAAACGGATACTACAAGAAATTCACGCAGGAGTGGGAGGTGGCCCTGGGATACGTCAGCACCGACGGTACCATGGCGAACCTTGCGGCGCTCCTCGTGGCGAGGAACAAGGCCTTCCGCCCCGCCGGGGCATTTCCCGGTATCAGGGTGGCGGGTCTCCATGAGGCCTTTCTTCACTACGGATACCGCAGGGCCGTCATACTGGTATCGAAGCGCGGGCATTACTCAATTGATAAAGTAGCGCGCGTCATCGGCCTGGGCGCCGACAGCGTGATGAAGATTCCCGTGAATACCCGGAACAAGATCGACATCGTCGAACTCGAGCGGACCTGCCGCCAGATTCGGGAGCACAACGAGAGGGGAAAGGACCGGATCAAGATCATGGCCCTCGTGGGGATCGCCGGCACCACGGAGACGGGGAACATAGACAATCTCAAGGAGATGAGCAGGATCGCGAAGGAGTGCGATGCCCATTTTCACGTCGACGCCGCGTGGGGCGGTTCGGTGCTTATCATCGATCAGCTTCGCTACCTGTTCAACGGGATCCGCGATGCCGACTCCGTGACGGTGGACGCCCACAAGCTCCTCTATTCACCGTCTTCAATGGGAATGGTGCTTTTCAGGAATGAAACGGACCTGAATTACCTCAAGCATTTCTCCAATTACATCATACGGCAGGACTCGGTTGACCTGGGGAGGTTCACCGTGGAAGGATCTCGTCCCTTCGCCGCCCTGAAGCCCTGGGCAACGCTGAAAATTCTCGGGACCGACGGTTTCAGGCTCCTCTTCGAGCACGCCTTCGAGCTCACCTCGTTTTTACGCGGCCAGGTAGAGGTCCATTGCAATTTCGAGCCTATGAATCACCCTGAACTCTTCATTTTCAACTACCGGTTCGTTCCAAAGGAGGTACAGGAAAAGATCGAGAAGCTGATGCTGAAGATCGCCGCCATCGATCCCGAAGGACCCGATCACCAGGCCCGCACCAAGTGGCTCCAGCGCCTGCACCGCATCAACAGCGTGCTGAACGACCTCAATATCGAGCTCCACAAGGACCTTCGCGAGGATGACAACACATTCGTTTCGAGGACCATGTTCGATTCCCCCGCCTACTTCCACCAGGATATCGTCGTGTTACGGGCGATCACCATCAATCCCCTGACGACCCCCGAGATTTTGAGGGAAATCATCGAGCTCCAGAACACCCTGGGGAAAAAGATCTACCGTTCGCAGTTCGAGGGCAAACTTGAGAAACTATAGACGCGCACACCTGCTGTTCATTGTCCTCTGTGCCGTCATTGGAAGCTCGGCCCTTTCACCCCAGCAAGGCCGCCCCGCCTGCTGGGAGGTGCTGCCGGAAAAAATTATTATTTACGAGGGGGGCACAGCCACCGAAGTTCCGGTTGAAGGAGAGATCCTCCAGGTCTCAGCCGGAGACGGCGGGGTCTATTATCTCGTCGGTCCCGTGGAGGGCCGCGAGGGGCTCAGGGCGGGCTTTGCCGGAGGCGACCCCGTCGAGAAGCGCTTCGAGAAAAGCCTGCCTGAACCCTTTGCCGGCGGCGCCGTGCGAAAATTCCATGTTGCTGGCATGGTGGCCAGCATTCTTGTTGTGCCTGTACCTGAAGAACAGGCGGGGTCGCTTTACCGGGTTGATCTGAATGACATGCGCGTCCTCGGGGATGCGATACCGGATATCGCCGACTTCCTCATTGATGGGGATGACACGATTTTCCTGGTCCGGAAGGAAAAGGGCCTCTCTGTTTCCATGGGGGAGAGGTCGGTTCTCCTGTCACTTGAGTCCGGCGGGCCGTGCTTCATCAGGGCGTTCCTTGACCGACGGGTAGCGGTCGTGACCGTTGGTGAGGAGGCGGAGATGATTGACCTCCTGGCGGGGAAAAGCATCTATCAGTATCATCCGGGAAGGGACTTCCTGCCCCCGGGGGAATTCAATTTCGAGATCACGGTTTTCGACGACGTGGAAACGGAGTCAATCGTGCGCGACATGCTCTTTTACAAGGTATTCATCAACGGCGTTGAATCCGGAAGAACGGACACGGGACCAGCGGGTCTTGAGAGGAGTTTCAGGACGCTCCTTGAGGCTGGGGGCGAGTATCTCATCACCCTTGAGCGGTGGGTCCTCAACCAGGCACGGGGAAGATACGAAAGGGCAAATAATGTCCTCCAGCCGAAGACCCAGAGGGTCTCTATGCCCCTGAACAGGATAATTCTGATGCGGGTCAGGTTTGACGGGAATGCATACCATTTTTCACTCTTGCCACACTATAAGTGATAATAATAATCAGGGAGCCTCCAAGATCAGATTTGGATGTTCCCTTCCGGGAGCTTTCTGATTAAAATAATCAAATTGTAAGGTGCTCATACTAATAAACCATTCAATATCGTTAATATTGAGGGGAAATCAACATTCTTTGCTTTTTTACGATAGCCTGTTCATTGGGATGGTAGTAAAAAATAAGTTTTGCAGTATTGACGATGCTGCGATTTTTTTGTATACTATATTTAGCACTCAACAAAGTAGAGTGATAACAAAAATATGATCAAATAATGGAGGTGCATATGAAATTCGGGATTAAGAAGCAGGACAGTAATGCCGGATCCGATCTCGATATCTTCAGAAGAAGCATCTCGGATTTATTTGATGATTTCTTTTCATTAAAACCGAGCGGTTTCTTCGATCATGATTGGGTTCCGGCCATTGATGTCCGGGAGGACAACAAGATGATCTACGTGAAGGCTGAAATGCCCGGGATGGAGGAAAAGGATATCGATGTGCGGATCGAGAAGGGCATGCTCACCATCAGTGGGGAAAAGAGCGAGGAGCGGCGCGAAAATGATGACAAGCGTGTCATCATAACCGAAAGGAAATACGGCTCTTTTCATCGTTCCCTGCGACTCCCTGAAGGGGTGAAGCTCGATGGGGTCAAGGCCGGCTTCAAGAACGGGGTGCTGACGATCGAAATCCCCCGGGAGAAGCCCGTTGAGCCGAAAAAGTTGAAAATCAACGTCTCATAAGGAGGACGGCAATGTACACCTATGACATATTCGACGACATGCTCAATTTACGGGACATCGTCAATACCTACTTCGACGATACCTCGCCCCGTTGGAGGCGGAGGGAGTTTCCCAGGATCGAGATCTTTGAGGGTAGTGAGGACCTTGAGATCAGGGCCCTGGTACCCGGGTTGAAGGCCGAGGACCTGGATCTTCACCTGATAGACGACAGTCTTATCATCGAGGGTGAGAAGAAAAACGACTATTCGGAGCACCCCTATCTCAGGAAGGAGCGCCAGTTCGGCTCCTTCAAGAAATCGGTCAAGCTTCCCTACCGCGTGAACGCCGAGAGCATAGCCGCGGAGCTGAAAAACGGCATACTCCACGTGCGGCTGCAGAAGAGCGAAGAGGCGAAGCCGAAAAAAATTGAAATAAGGTAAGGAGGACGGGCCATGCAAGAAGCCAATCTGAAGAAGCAGAACGACGCCAGGGACACTCGCGTGGCGGTCCCCGTGACGGATATCTACGAAACCGTGGACCAGTACGCCCTGAAGATGGAGATGCCGGGCGTGACCAGGGAGAACCTTGAGATACTCATGGAGAACAACGACCTGGAGATTCGCGGAAAGGTGGAGGCCTACGCCCCTGCGGGCAAGGAGCCCAGGTATTCCGAGTTTTCGCCATGCGATTATTACCGGAAGTTCACCATAGGGAATGACATTGACAGGAATAAGATCAACGCCACCTTCGAGAGG
>CAZKPR010000198.1:5633-6716 GCA_964554685.1 uncultured Leptospirales bacterium
CCTTCGAGAGCGGCGTCCTTACCCTGGTACTGCAGAAACACGAGGCGGTGAAGCCGAAAAAAATTCCCATCAAGGTGGAATAGGGTGGATTGACGTCGTGAATTCAAGGGGAGGGGACGGACCATGGTCCCGTCCCCTTTTTTGTCAGTTCGCACACCGGCCTTTTCGCGGAAAAAATTCTTCTTGCAACGTGGCCATGGACGCGGTAGCATCCGGCAGTACGGGGAGGAGGCGCAGCATGTGCGGACGTTTTGCCCAGGTGGAGACGCTTGCGGCCATTATCAGGACCTATTTCATCGAAGAGTCCCGCGCCGGCGACTCGCCCCGCTACAATATCGCCCCCGGGGGGCCGGTGCTGGCGGTCATCCGGGAAGGGGGGAAGAGGGTCCTCGATGAACTGGTCTGGGGCCTGGTGCCGCCCTGGGCCCGTGACCCGGGAGAGGCGCGGAAAATGATCAATGCGCGGGCGGAGACGGTGGGAAACAAGCCGTCATTCAGGGCCGCTTTTCGGTCCCGCCGCTGTCTCCTCCCCGCCACCGGTTTTTACGAGTGGAAAAGGGAAGGCCGCGCCAGGTCCCCCTATTTTATCCGTCCGGTCACCGGTCCCTCCTTCGCCCTCGGGGGGATCTACGAGATACGGGAGTCCGGGGAGGGGCCGGGACTGCGGACCTGCGCCATCATCACCACGCCGGCAAACTCCCTCATGGCGCCGATCCACGACCGGATGCCGGCGATAATTGCCACCTCTCACCACGATGTCTGGATGGACCCCGCGACCCCCCTTGAGGATGCCCTGTCCCTCCTGGATCCCTACCCGGCGGGGGAAATGGAGGCCTATCCCGTATCGACACTGGTGAACTCGCCCGCCAATGATTCGCCCGCCTGTATTGCACCACTCTGATGGACAAAATTAAATACTAAACAAATGTTGACATATTTATGGCTCTCCTCCATAATGGTATCAGCGGTTGCGGGGACTGCCCCGCGGGTTGATGCCATGCCGTACCGGCATTCGCGGCGGCCACCTTCGCGCGAAGGGGGCCGCCCAAAAAAGTCATACCGCTACGTTGTCCCAACAGCAAC
>CAZKPR010000199.1:0-6655 GCA_964554685.1 uncultured Leptospirales bacterium
GCTGAAAAACCTGAGGAAAAACTTCACGCTCGATGATCTGAAGCGCACGGCACGCATAATACGCGAGTTCGACGTACCCACAATCTGGTTCTTTGTCTTCGGCGGTCCGGGAGAAACGGCTGACACGATTCGGGAAACACTCGATTTCATAGACGACCATATAAGCGGAAGGGACATGGTGCATATGACCTGTGGCCTTCGGGTCTATCCCGGGACCGCGCTTCACGGCATTGCCGTGGAGGAGGGCGTGGTCCCGGCGGACGATCCCCTTGCCAGGACGAGGTTCTATGTTTCCCCCGGAATAGGGAGGGAGCGCTTGCTCGAAATGATCGGGGATGCGTCGCGCCAACGGCCGAACTGCGTTCCCGTAACCGAAACGAGTCCGCCCCCCGAGATGATGCGTGAGGCGATCCGGATGCGGGGAAAAGAACGACTGGACGAACCGATGTTCAGAAGCCTTCTGCGAATACGGTATCGGATGTTCGACAGGGAGATGCCCTCGTGAACGTAGTCACGGCGATGGATTGATCCCGGGCGCCGTCTGGCAATGTCTGAATAAAAACATTTTGACAAAAAACACCTCATGCCGGTATGGTCGTTCCGTTTGCCGGCCGTTAACAGCAGGGGCGTTTGTGCATGGTCAGGGGCCGGGTACGTTGCGCGGGCGCGCGCCGCACCTAACAAATAATCAAGGATTGTGCAATGAGTCATCTTCGCAGCCTGTTGATAACGGCCCTCTCGGCGGCGCTTTTTCCCGTTTCCCTCCTGGGGGTGGAGGGAACAGGCCAGGTGAGCCGTTCGACCGTGAAGATCATCACCACCTCTATACGTCCCGACTACAACAATCCCTGGAAGATGAAGGATCCCGTCACCTCTGTGGGCTCTGGCGCCATTATCTCCGGGGGCATGATATTGACGAACGCCCACGTGGTCTCCGACGCAACATACATCCAGGCCAGGAAAGAAAACGATCCGGAGACGTATGAAGCGCAGATCATGTTCGTCGCCCACGACTGCGACCTCGCGCTTATTTCCGTGAAGGACAGGGACTTTTACCGTGATTCCGCGGAGATCCCTGTCGGGGGTATTCCTCCCCTTCGCTCAAAGGTCGCGACGTACGGTTATCCCCGGGGAGGGACACGTATATCGATTACCGAGGGCGTAACATCGCGGATCGATATCGGTGAATACGCTCATATGGGAAACGTCTCCTACCTCATGATCCAGACCGACGCCGCCATCAATCCCGGAAATAGCGGCGGGCCGGTCATCCAGGATGGGAAGATAGTCGGCGTGGCGTTCCAGGCGAGTATCCGCTCTGAAAATATCGGCTACATGATCCCCGTGCCAATCATACGCCATTTTCTCGACGATGTCGCCGATGGAGTGTATGACGGATTTCCCACCCTCGGCGCCGTTACCGACACGCTGGAGAACGTCAGCTTCCGCCGCCACCTCGGCATGAAGGACGACCAGAGCGGTGTCATCGTTTCGCTGATCATCCCCGGGGGAGGAGCGGAGAAGGCGCTTCGCAGAGGGGACGTGATAATGAGCATTGATGGCGTTCCGATAGCGAACGACGGGACCTTTTCGTTCATGGAGGGAAGGATATTCTATTCCCATCTCGTTGACATCAAGCAGATCGGACAGGTTATCTCGCTCGGTATATACCGAAAAGGGAAGTCCATGACGGTCACGTACCGTCTTGTCGAGCACCCCTATCGAATATCATGGTTCAACGAATACGAAACCCTGCCGCGGTACTGTATATTCGGCGGAATGGTCTTCCAACCGCTGTCAAAGGAGTATCTAAAGACCTGGGACGAGTGGTGGCATTCAGCCGACCGCCGACTTCTTTACTATTATTCATATTACCTGAGCGACGCAATTCAGCCTGAGCGAAGGGAGTTCGTGGTGTTGAACATGGTGATACCCGACGAGGCGAATACCTATCTCACGGAAATCCGCGACCGGGTCGTGGATACGATCAATGGCGTTCCCATTCGGAGCCTGAAGGATGTCCCCGGCGCCTTCGGAAGGCCGGTCGGGGGCTACCACGTGATACGCGTCGACGGCACGAGTTTCCCCCTGGTCATGAAGGCGTCCGATATGGCGGGCACGGACAGGCGGATACAGGAAACGTACGGGATACCGACGATGATGCGGCTGGAGTGAAGGGTGGGGCGATGAAAAAGTGCACGCTGCTGACGTTATTGATCCTTATCGCCGCCCCGTTTCGCCTCGCCGCCGAGGCCCCGCGGGCCGAGGATACGGTTGTCGATATCATTGTTACCTCCCAGAAGCATGACCACGCGTCCCCGTGGCAGAAGGGGCCGATCCATAGATCCAAGGCCGCGGGTTGCGTCATCGGGGGGAAGAAAATCGTCACGTCATCCTACGCCATCGCGAACCATGTTATGCTCGAGGTACTGAAGAAGGGCGAGAGCAGGAAATACCAGGCGCGGGCGGAAATCAATGACTACCACGCGGGTGTCGCGATACTCTCTGTCGAAGATCAAACATTCTTCATTGACCTCAGGGCTTCCGAACTTTCCACAGCTGACAAAATGATAGGGCGAAGCGCCCGGGTCTACACCTGGGATTCCATGGGAACCATGAAGGAATACACCGCGGAACTCGCCAAAAGCTCGATACGATTTTACGAGCCCACCTGCGGGGTTCTCATGCATCAGTTCTCAACGAGCATGAATGACGGCGGGAAGGGGGAGCCGGTATTCATCGACGGCAGCCTGGCGGGTATCTCGACGGGGCTTAACTCCGAAACGAAGACACTTTACGTGCTTTCCGCCGAGGTCGTGCGGCGCACCCTTGTCGATGCGAGGGACGGCAGATATGACGGCATACCCTTCTTCTGGATCGAGAGCGTCGACATGCAGGGGAACCAGAATCTCCGCGACTACTTCGGCATGTCCGACGGCGACGGCGGCGTGCTGGTCACCATGGTCCCATCAATTTCGAGCGGAGCCGGAACACTCCGGGTGAACGACATCATCCTTTCCATTGACGGACGGGCCATCGATGATAACGGTCTGTATGATTCGTCCTATGGCAAGCTCTATTATTTCGGGCTTGTCCAGATGAGCCGGTTCGTGGGAGAGACCGTGAAAATGGAAATCCTGCGCGGCGGGAAGAAGATGAAAGTTTCATTTGATCTGAAGCCGGTTCCCGGGAGATGCTGTTTCATGCCGCTTGTATCGAATGGCGCGGACCCTCGCTACCTGATTTTCGGCGGGCTTGTTTTTCAGGAGCTCTCCATCGGATACCTCGAAGCATTCGGCCCCGAATGGCGGAAGCAGGCCGATAAAAGGCTTCTCTATTACTATGACAATGTCAGGGTTTTATCGAGTGACACCCGGAGGGACAGCGTGGTGATAATGAGCAGGGTTCTGCCCGGCACGGTCAACCGGGGATACCAGGAGCACAACAACCTGCCCCTTCTCCGGGTGAACGGCACCGCTGTCAAGAGCGTGCCGGATCTGAAAAAAAGGCTGGATGCGCTTAAGGATTCATACGTGATTTTCGAATTTGAAGGCGCCACCACGATCGTAATAGACAGGAACGAGGCCCTGAGGGGTGAGAAGGAATTGCTGCGTAAATACAATATCGACGCACCGAGCGCCGTTGACTGACGGGCTCTACGGCGCACCGCGGGAGATCGCACCCTTGATGTCGAAGAAGATGTCCATGGTTCGAAGAACAATCCTCACCACGCTTGCGTCGTTGGCGTTGGTGGCTCCCCTCGGTGTGCCCGTCTCCGCCGCTCCAGACCAGGTGGATCAGCCACGGGATGGCATGGAAATCGCCCAGGCACCGGGTCCCATTGCCGAAAGGGGCGCGGATAAAGGAAAAGAAGAACCAGGTTCCGCGCCCGACGATGAGACCCGGAAGGAAATCGAGATAATTAAAAAGAAATCTATCCGCTACTCAGTGCTCGTCGCCGTGCCGGTAAACACGTTCACCGTGGCGTTCCTGGCCTGGGACTGGGGCGAAACCCGGCGATTCAGGCTGGGCAACGAGGGCTGGTTTGGCAAGGGGACCTACACCGGCGGTGCGGACAAGCTGGCCCATCTCTATGCCCATTACGTCATGATGCGTGTACTATGGAATGTCTACAATTACACTGAAAGCGGGGGGTCCCTGAAGTGGGCCTATTCCGCCGGGATTACCGGGGCCATCGCACTCGGCATCGAGATCGGCGACGGATTCTGCAGAAACCAGAATGGCTTCAGTTTCGTGGATCTCTCCATGGGATTCATCGGAATCGCCGTCGCGGCACTTCTCGAGCAATTTCCCGCGGTGGACGGGTTCGTAAGCCTGAGCGCCGGTTACATCCCGACGAAATATTTCCGCAGGCATCCCCAAAGACTCTACCTCTTCCTCGACGATTACAGCGGCTGGAAATTCATGGCGAACATAAAGTTCGCCGGTTTTAAAAACGTGGGCGTGAAGATACCGGAGTTCCTGCGCTATGTCCAGTTTGACGTGGGATATTATACGACGGGTTTTACGAAATACGATTATCGCTGGGGAGAGACGCAGATGATGGTAAACAGGAAAAACAGGGAACGCAACATGTTTATCGGCATCTCCGTCAACCTCGCGGAGTTCGTGAAGGATTGCTTCAAAGATCCTGAAACATTGGCGAGCAGGGCGCTCCAGCAGCCCTTCAAGTATTACCATGTGCCCCTCGGCGCTGAGAATCGATTCAGGCTGTAAACGGAGGAACCCCTCATGAAGGAAAAAGAGGCCAAGGTCGATTACCGGGAACACCAGCTGGTGCTCTACGTTGAAAAAAAGGACGGATCCTACGGACCCCTCCAGACCGGCTCGTTCATCACGAAGAATTACGTGGATGACTACTGGCGGAAAAGGGCCAACCTTGAAAAGAGCTCAATGGAGCGGATACGAAAGGGGGAGATTACGCCGATCGCCTTCTACATGACCCTTGAGGAATTGACCCCGTCGGAGCTTGCGTCACGGGTGGGAATTCCCGCGAGGAAGGTGCGGAAGCACCTGGAACCCGCGCATTTCGGCTCGGTGACCATCGAACTGCTCAGGCGCTACGCCGAGGTGTTCAATGTACCCGTTACTGCCCTCCTCCAGGCGGTGACGACGGACGCGAAAAACCTGACTCTCCGCGAGGAGAAGACGAATAATCCCTACTTCAGCATACTTCGTATCAGGGGGAAGAAAGGATGACGGGCACTGCCTTCACACACAGGATGGCCGCCCACTGCGAATCGGGAACCGTGTCGGCACTCCTGAATCATGCGGGGCTTGAAATTTCGGAGCCGATGGTCTTCGGCATAGCAGGTGGCATCTTCTTTGGATATTTTGAATCGAAAAAATTTCCCTTTCCCACATTCGTGGTGCGCAACCGCCCCGGGCAGATCCGAACGAATTGCGCCCGGCGCACCGGCGTGAAGTTCCATGAATGCCGTTTCCGCGACGAAGCGAAGGGAGAGCGAGAACTCGATGCGCTCCTCGCCAGGGGCATCCCCACGGCGTGCCAGACCGATTTCTTCTACATGGACTATCTCCCCAACCACGTGCGCGTACACATCAATGTGCATTTCATCGTGGTCGTCGGGAGATCGGGGGACAAATACACGGTGAGTGACTGCTATTCACCGACGCTGGCGGAAATCGACGGGGATTCTCTCATGAAGGCCAGGTTTGCCGGCGGGAGCTTCGCGCCCAGGGGGTTCATGTTCTACCCGGCCTTGATCCCGGAAAGGATCGATTTCAGAACCGCGATCTGGAAGGGGATACGGAGCGCGTCCTTCATGATGGTGAAGCTGCCCATGCCCTTCCTCGGCGTGAAGGGGATCAGGCGTTTCGCCCGCAAGCTCGAGGAATGGCCGAAACTGGCGAGGGATATCGAGCACCTTTCGCATGAGATCATGAAGATCCATATTTTCCTGGAAGACCAGGGCACCGGCGGCGCGGGATTCCGGTTCATGTACGCCACCTTTCTTCGAGAGGCATCCGAGAGATTGAACGATCCCGAACTCCTGGAGATGTCCAGGCGGATCATGGCGACAGGTGATCGCTGGCGGGAGATATCGCTTTTTGCCGCCAGGATCGGAAGGAAGCGGGACCTTGGAACAGATCGCCTGCGCGAACTCGGTGACATGGTGCGCGAAAGGGCCGACGAAGAGGAACGGTTTTTCAATGATCTGCTGAAGCTTGCGAAAGAGGAAAAAAAGAAAAGGCGAGGTGGTGAAAGGTGAGCATGGATCTAAAACAAGAGCTAAAGCTCCTGATCATGGAGACCCTGAATATAGAGGATGTGAGCCCCGAAGAAGTGGGTGACGACTCGCCGCTCTTCGGAGAGGGCAATGTCCTGGGTCTTGATTCGATCGACGCGCTTGAAATAGTCATGGCGCTCCAGGAAAAGTACGGCGTCCGTATCGACGACCGCAACCAGTCCAGGTTTATTCTTCGAACCATCGGCACCATCGCTGAATTCATCGAGGCGAACAGGAACAAATAGTGCGGCGCGTCCCGGGGTCATGCTCTCTTTTCGATGAAAAATTCGTCCTTTGATACGTCGATGGCGCTCCTGAGCTTCGATTGCAGGACAAGGGCAAAAATCGTTTTATGGATCCTGTCCGTTTTGAATCGAGGAATA
>CAZKPR010000200.1:0-6651 GCA_964554685.1 uncultured Leptospirales bacterium
ATCTTGGTCACAGGAAGATCTTCACGGCTCTTCTTGGCGCTTCTTCGAAAGAATCGGGCGACCCCGTTGTCATTACCTTTTCAACGCACCCCAGGAAAATTCTCAACCCGGAAATGCAGATGAGAATCCTCACCACAACGGAAGAGAAGGTCAACGCGATATATAATTTCGGCATTCCCAATATCATCCTTCTTAATTTCACCCCTCAGATGGCCATGATGAGCGCGTCAGCTTTTTATCACGACATCCTGATCAACAGGCTGGATGCGAAAACCCTGGTAATCGGCTACGATCATGCCTTCGGGAAGAACCGCGAGGGAAATTACGATTTCATCGCCGAACTTGCTTCAGCCACGGGCGTGGAGATCGTCCGAATCGAGGAAGAGTACATTGATTCGGAGCCGGTGTCATCAACCAGGATCCGCCGGGCCCTCGAGATCGGTGATCTGCGGCTTGCAAACCGCCTCATGGGCCATGGTTACTCGCTTTCCGGTTCCGTCACGAAAGGAATGGGAAGGGGACGCTCCCTCGGCTTCCCCACCGCCAATATCGTTCCGACCAACAGGGACAAAATAATACCCGCGGACGGGGTCTACGCTATCACCGCCCTTACGGAAAACGGTGCGGTTTTACGAGGAATGCTCAATATCGGAAACAATCCGACCTTCCCCGACACGCCCTGGAGCATTGAAGCTCATCTCTTCGATTATGAGGGGGATCTTTATGACTCGACCCTGACCGTTGAATTTCACGACCGAATACGAAGTGAAATCCGTTTCGGAAGCAGGGAACATCTCGTCGCGCAAATCAAGCGAGACAGGGAATCCGTCCTTGCCATCATGGAAACTCTCAATGCCTGATCCCCATTATCTTGCGCGTATGGGATCCGCACACGGTCTGTGGCGTCTTCCCATGGATTCCCCTGCGGGGCACATTGAACTCATCGCCACGGCAACGAAATTGGCATGCGTTATTCTTGGTCCCCATTTGCCGCACATTCAATCCATGCTTGATGCCATTCCGCCGGCGGAGACCCACCCCCTGACGGATACACGGGAATTTCTTTCCAGATATTTTCATGGTCCCCTTTTTCCCCGCGCGCTCAATTTCGATTACCTTCCGGGCGGAGACCACCGCATTATATCATTGATCAATCCCTGCCCGGGTATCGCGTCTATTGATCTCGACCTGGGTATTTACACCCTGAAAGAAATCGCCGTTTACCGCGCCCTCCTTGAAACTGAAATTGGCGCCACTGTTTCATACGAAGCCCTGGCCCGCCGGGCAGGTATCCCCCGGGGGGCCCGTTTTGTCGGCACTGCCATGGCCAAAAATAGTTTCCCTATTATCATCCCCTGCCACAGGGTTATACGTTCGGATGGCACAGTGGGCCGTTATTCAGCCGGTGACGGGATCAAGCGCCTGCTCATTGAGCATGAAAATGAGATGCTTCAACACGGGATGGTGATATCATAAAACAGCTCATCGTAATTGTCATGGCGTGCGTGACGGCATACTGCGGATCATCTTCAACCAGGGAAAGATCCCTTGCCGCGGAACAACTTGTCGGCAAATGGATAAACGAAGGGGAGCAGGCATCACTGGTCATCGGCACGGACTGTTTCTGCATACTCTCCTGCACTGAAATGGAGAGTGGCGATACCCGTCAAATCAGGGGAAGGGTTGAGGTCCTGGGCCGGAGGGTCAGTATCCATTGGGACGGGAGGTGGTGGTACGGCACCCGTACCGATTTTGAGTATCGCGTCTCGGGCGGCCAGACACTGCTCTGGATGACCGGAACGGATGACCCCTCGGTAACACTCCCCCCCGGCGGGCAGTTCGGTTTTTACAGGGAATCAAATCATGAATGAAGGCGTGCGTACCGGAGCCGGCAACAGCGACACCCCGCAAAATCCCGGGTTACTCCCATTCAATCGTGCTCGGGGGCTTCGACGAAATATCATACACAACGCGATTGATGCCCTTGACCTCGTTGATTATGCGATTTGATATCTTTCTGAGCAATTCCTCCGGGAGGTAGGCCCAGTCGGCCGTCATGGCATCCACCGAGGTAACGCCCCGCAGTACGATCACGTTCTCATACGTCCTGCTGTCCCCCATCACCCCAACCGATTTCACCGGAAGAAAAACGGCGAATATCTGCCACAACTCATCGTACAGTCCGGCCGTTTTTATCTCACGGACCACGATATCGTCGGCTTCCTGAAGAATACGAATCCGTTCAGGCGTCACGTCACCGACAATCCGTATGGCAAGACCCGGGCCGGGAAAGGGATGACGGCGGATCAATTCCTCGGGCATATTCAGCGCCCGGCCAAGATCCCGGACCTCGTCTTTAAAAAGTTCCTTGAGGGGCTCAATCACCCTCCCAGACCGGATCAGTTTCAACACCTCCGGGACCCTGTTGTGATGGCTCTTAATTGTGTCCGAGGGTCCCTTGGTCGAGACCGATTCAATGACGTCTGGATAAAGCGTCCCCTGGGCGAGGAAGTCAAACCGTCCCACTTTGCGCGCCTCTTTCATGAAAACCTTGATGAACTCACGGCCGATGATGCGCCTTTTTTTCTCGGGGTTTTCCACTACCTTTAGTTTTCTCAGAAAGCGCTGCGACGCATCGGCGTATATCAGATTCAGTTTCATATGCCGCCGGAAGCGCTCGACCACCTGCTCGTGCTCATTTTTTCTCAGCACCCCGTTGTTCACAAAAACACAGAAGAGCCGATCGCCGATGGCTTTCTGCAGTAACACGGCGGTGACCGATGAATCGACACCGCCCGAAAGGCCAAGAAGCACGCTGCCGTTGCCCACCTCCTGTCGTATTGACTCAACAGACGATTCGATGAATGAAGACATGGTCCAGGTGGGCTTCAGCCCGCATATTTCAAAAAGAAAATTTTTCAGGATTGTTCTACCGTTGACCGTGTGATAAACCTCCGGATGGAACTGAACGCCGTAGATCCGCTTTTCTCTATTTTCTATTGCCGCTATCTCCGCGTTTTCAGATGACGCGATCACCGCGAACCCTGGAGGAGGATTGATCACCTTGTCACCATGGCTCATCCACACCACTTCCTTCCCGCCGATTCCTTTGAAAAGAAGGGACTCACCGCTGATTTCAATGACTGCCCGGCCATATTCTTTTGAGCGGGCCCCTTCTATCGTTCCCTGGAAATGCCTCACAACCTGGTACAGTCCGTAACAGATGCCAAGTACCGGGATGCCCATGTCAAAAAGAGCGGGATCCGCATGAGGCGCATGCTTCTCATAAGTTGAGGAAGGTCCCCCCGAAAGAACAAGAGCCGCAGGCCGCTCCTTGAGGAGATCGCGTATGGGGTAATAATAGGGTACAATCTCCGCGTATACATTCAATTCGCGGATCCGTCTGGCGATTAATTGCGTATACTGTGATCCGAAGTCAAGTATGATGATACGTTCCTTCGGAATTTGTACGGCGTGTTCAATCATATAACAAAACCTTCAGCGCAACATGAAAATGAATGCACCGGCGAGATCTCCAACATGATTTCCCGCCTCCGCGATCGCCTTACACGGCCCGCCTGCAGTTAATTCATCACCCGAAGGGACGGGACACGACAGCGCTGATAATTCTACCGGTCGCGTAGCGTCCATTGATAATTACTTGACGAAAACGAACTATCATGGATGATTACGACCCAGGTATCAAGGCAAAGTCAGGGGCGTTGGAGTATCCTTCCTGATGCCCTGAATTCGATCGACCGTCAGCGGAACGGACCAACCATGAGAATTCCCATTATCATCGCCGTCATCGTCATTATCATTGTTGTTTTCATCATTTTTAAATCAACATCTTTTCAAGCCAGAATCGAAAAAGCGGAAGAATACCTTGAAGCGGGAGCCCTCGGCAAGGCCAGCGAGATAGTAAAAAAAATTCTCGAGCGTAAGAGCGATTACCCCCCCGCCCGGTATCTTCGGGCCCTGATCCTCATTAAGCAGAACCAGTTTGTTCTTGCCATATCGGAATTGAACTCAATCCTTGCCTTGCCTGACTTCACCAAGTACATCAATCAGCTCGATATCCACTATCATCTGGCCAGGCTGTATCATGAAACAAACAATTTCCTGAAGGAGATTGAAGAATACAAGAGTATTCTCATATTCAATCCCGAGGATCTTGTGGCGAATCATCGGCTGGGCCATGCCCTGTATAAAAAAAATGACTATAAAAAAGCCAGAGAGCACCTTGAGAAGGCAATCACCATCAATCCAGCCCTGAACGACATTTATCTTCCCCTGGGGATCTCCTGTTATCATACTTCCGACTACAACAAGGCTGAAGAGTATCTTCTTAAAGAACTCTCCATCTCGGGTTCGCGTTCCGATGCTGAATTTTATCTTGGATTATTATACCAGATAAAAAAAGACAGCGATAATGCCATCGCCATGTTCCAGAAAGCCAAAAGCGACAGGAAATATTTTCTTAAAAGTCTTTATAAGATCGGCGAGATATTGAATACCCTGGAAGATTACGAAAGCGCCATAGACATCCTTGAGCAGGGGCTGGTGAATTTGAAAGAAAAAAGCGAGGAGGCGCACGAATACCGTTTTCTCCTGGCCGACTGCTATGAGCAAAAAAACCGGATCAAGGAGGCGTTTCATCACTGGAGCAAAATCTCGGAAGAGAACCCGAATTTCAGGAATACACGTCAGAAGCTTGAATCCTATCAGGACATCATGGGCAACGAAAGCATGATGACCGTTTTTTCGTCGTCCCTCGAGGCTCTGCAGCCCCTCATAGTCGAACTGGTCTCCAGCCTCAATTACAACATCATATCAAAAGAGCGGCCCAGCGCCAACATCTATTACTACAGGGCATACAATATAAAGCGGATAAATGATCCGCCAATTCTCATCATGTTTCACCGTACCACGCGGGAAATATCCGAAGACGCCGTCAACGAATTCCAGCGAACTATCGCCGGTGAAAACTGTAAAAGCGGCATTTATATCACCACATCAAAATTCAGCACCAGGGCAAAAACAGTGGCCCCGGCCAAAATGATCGAGCTTTATGATTCTGATTTCGTGAAAAGAATCGTTGAAAAATACACCTCGAAAAAAAGGACCGCCCAGAGATGAACCGTAATGCCCCGCGGCCCATCGTGCTCTCGCTGTTCCTGATTCTGCTGTGCGCCTGCACCATGGACCCTGAGAAGAGACTCGAAAAAGCGCTCGACAACTTTACTACCGGCCAACCCGACGCTCTGAATGCCTTGAAGCTGGAATTGATACGCTACGGCTCAAAGGGATCGTTTGATGGCAAAGATTTACATTCAACCGGCACCATCGTATATCAAACGGATGAAGAAGGGGCCCGTATCATATATCCATCAAAAATCGAGCTTTCGATGATCGGCGCTGAAGGAGAACGCCACATCGACATGAACGATCGTTTCGCGGTTATTTCCGACGGTCGTCAACTGTCGATATTCGACAACAGGGGAAGCCACATCATTGACGCGGCGGTTGGAGATGAAAAAAGCCCCGCGTTAAACTGCACGATCGAAGGCGAAACAATTATCTACTACAAGGACTATAATCTTTACCGCTATAGGATTGCCGACAACACCAGCGAGGTATTAATGCCGGAGACGTTCCCTCCTCCCTACAGGAAATATTATACGGTTACTTTTTTCAGGGGAGGAAGCCTCCTCGGGATTGCGGCAGGCATTGCGGGTTCATATTACTTCAACGTTGTCGACCTTTCAGAACAACGCGTTGTTCTGAAGAACCTCCAGACATCCTCCTCGAAGCTCCACATGGCACTGGACACGATCTATTATATTACCGGAAAATCCGGCGCATGGCAGCTCACCATGTGGACCCTTGCGGACAAAAACAAGAAAACGCTAACCCGATTCACTGACGTCATTGACATCGAGCTTTCAGGGAAAGGCTATATTCGTGAACACCGTGATGGTCTTGAAATATCATCCTATAAGGAAGCACCCATCCGGATTCCCTTCGAATATGAACTCGCGGGCAAATACGGGGAAGAGATACTACTGCATTATAAGTCACATTACTACAGGATTGATGTCCCGCAGATGCTCGCGGGGCTAAAAAAGCTTAATGACGCCAACCCCGGCGTTTTCTCAGAAAAAAAAGGAGACAACTGACGGGAAATGCAGCGGTGACGCATCATTCCGCGTCCATTTTCAGCATCAATTTTTTTCCCTGTATTCCGTTGGAGTAACCCCGAAAATTTTCATGAATGCGCGGTTAAAGGTGCTGAGGCTTTCGAAACCGACTGTAAATGCGATGGTGATGATACTTTCCTCCTTTTTATCCCTCAGCATGTGCGCCGCGTCGCGAATGCGAAGCTCGTTAATATATTCATTGATCTTTTTTCCCGTATAGAGCTTGAAAAATTTTCCGAGATGATTGGGGCTAATATCAAGTGAAGCCGCCAGTCCCTCTCGTGAAATATCCCGGGCGTAATGCTCACGTATATACGCCACCGCCCTTTTTATCTTATCCTCCGTCTGGCTTGTAATGGAATACTTTTTTCTGTATTCATCACGTGCCATCTTTCTCCTGTATTCAACGGCATTCTCATAGACTGCGACCATTCTGTCGGAAAAATCAACC
>CAZKPR010000201.1:0-5490 GCA_964554685.1 uncultured Leptospirales bacterium
GCGCCTGCTGAAAAAAAACATGACCAAGCTCGACAGGCTCGCACAGAGTCTTATCGAGCGCGAGACGCTCAACGGGGAGGAGATAACGAAAATCATGGCCGGCCAGAAGCTCCCTCCTATCGCCAGCAGCATGCATGCAGAAAAGCAGAAGGAGAAGCAGGGAAGAGACGGTGCCGGGATCGGACCCGCGGTCGCGGCTGAAAACTGACCATCCGGTGGATCAATGAAGGATATCGACGAGATACTTCTGAATATCGACAGAGATGATGTCAGCGACCTTGTCAAGGATACATCGGACGAGGAACGGAAAAAGGACGAGCTCGCGGGAATAATCGAGTCCCTCGATGAGACGAATGGCGGTGAAGGCGCGACCGCTCCGGTTGAAGAGCCTGTTTCCCGGGAGCCAGCCGCCGCGGTATCGCCGGAAAAACCCATCCAGACGGTTCCCCCCCAGGAAGGCTCCCCGTACACCATCCGCGGGACAAAGTCATGGAACCGCCGTGAGCCGTATCTCATCACCATCGATCCCAAAACGCTTTCGAATGATTTCGAGAATCTGAAGAAGTCGTTCTATTATATTGAAGAGCCGACCGATCATGAGACGGTGCGTATCCGGGTCAAGCAAGAGATCGTTACATTCATGCGCAGACCCGATGATCATATAACCGAACGGTACGCGGGCTTCATCCGCGCGATGGTTGCCGCGGTTGTCGAAGGGCTTATCGGGTCATTTGAAATAAAACCGGATGAACAGCAGCTCTTTATCTATCATGCGGGACCACTCACGATTTACAAGATCATAAGGGATCGGTTCGCCCGGCACAAACTCGGCCAGTGCTACAAGTATCTCCCGGGGAACAAGGCGGCCCGTTATTATCCCGAGGAATACATCAAGTTCATCGTCCTTCGGTGGTTCGAGGAAAATATCAACTCCCTCGAACTTCCATTTGACAGCATTCACGACTACGAGGCGATCCGCGAGATTGTGATGAAAAGATATCAGAATGACCTCCGGACCTTCAACACGCGCTTTGACCAGATAGCGGAGAGGGTGGGGCATGAAAGAAAATTCAGCAGGAACTCTCTCCTCGCCATGAAGGGCGGGCAATGGTTCGGGTACGAGAATATCGAAACCTACCGAAGGTTCCTGGGGACCACGATTTTCCTCTGACACGCTCCAAGCAGGGCGTCATGACAGAAGGGAAAGCATTTTTTTCATCCGTATCCCGTTGAAACTCTGGCGCAGGCCCGCAGGTAGGGCGTACTCGCTTCCGGGATTTTCGTCCGGGGCAGGGGATCCCATTTCATCCGCGATATCCCGCGCCGTCACTATCAGGTCCATGTCCGTTCCGAGGTCGGCAAATTCGAAGAATCCGCCATGTCCGTGCTGTCGTTGACCGATCAACTCCCCGGCACCGCGATGCCTGAGGTCCTCCTCGGCGATCTCAAATCCGTCACTGGTCCGCACGATCGTATTGATGCGCGCCGCAGCTTCATCGGACATGTCATCGGCCCCGATAAGCACGCAGAACGATTCGTGCGCGCCCCTGCCCACGCGTCCCCTGAGCTGGTGAAGCTGGGCGAGTCCGAATCGCTCCGCGTGTTCTATCACGATCACGCTGGCGTTGGGAACGTCTATGCCGACCTCGATAACCGTCGTGCAGACCAGGATGTCGATCTCGCCCTCCCTGAACCTTCCCATGATCGCGTCCCGTTCATCCTGCTTCATGCGGCCGTGAAGGAGTGCGACCCTTCGCCCCGGGAAGATGTCGTTCCTGAGGTGGTCGAATACGCGCGTGGCGGATTTCAGGTCCATGCGTTCAGAGTCCTCGATCATCGGAAGCACGTAGTACACCTGCCTCCCCATGTCGATATATTTTTCCATCGAGCGGTACACCCCCGGGAGGCGCGACTCGGGAAATGACATGGTGCGGACGGGGGCCCTTCCAGAAGGAATCGTCCGTATCGATGTCACATCGAGGTTGCCGTAGAGGGTCAATGAAAGGGAGCGAGGGATTGGCGTGGCGGTCATGACGAGAAGATCCGTCGATTCGCCCTTGTCGCGGAGGGCTGCCCTCTGGGATACGCCGAACCTGTGCTGCTCGTCGATAACGATGAGACCGAGCTTTTTGAATGAAACGCCTCCCTGGATAAGGGCGTGGGTGCCTATCGCGAGGTCGATGGATCCATCGGAGAGGCCGGCTGCAATCCGCTGCTTTTCCGACGCCGCAAGGGCGCCGGTGATGAGTGCGATCCTGAGGCGGCCTCCGAGAAGAGATTGAAAATTAATGAAGTGCTGATTCGCAAGGATTTCCGTCGGGGCCATCAGCGCGGCCTGTCTTCCACTGCTGCAGGCGAAAAGCACCGCCGCCATGGAGACAACGGTTTTACCGGACCCCACGTCGCCCTGGAGGAGACGGTTCATGGGGCCTGGCGAATCCATGTCCCTCTTGATTTCATCAATGGCGCTGACCTGGTCGCTCGTGAGTGAGAAGGGCAGTGAGGCGACGAAGTCGCGGTAGACCGCTGCATCGACAGGTGCGCCGCCTTTTCGCGCGTGCTGCTTCTCTCGTCGCCTTATGAAGGCGAGACACGCCTGGTGGAAAAGCAGCTCGTTGAACGCGATCCGTTTCCGCGCCCTTTCCGCGGATTCGAACGTTTCGGGGAAATGGACCTCATGAAGGGCATCGCGAAGGACTGGTAACCGGAGGCGGTTGAGAATGGTCTTTTCCAGGGGTTCACGAATCGCTTCGCCGTGACTCTCCAGGGCGGCCATGATGATGCGGCGAAAGCCCCGGGAGTCGAAACCTACGGACTTGAGCTTTTCAGTAGAGCTGTAGAGAGGGATGATCCTTCCCGTGTTAACCGCTTCACGGCCCTGTTCGTCAAATACGAAGTCGAAATCCGGATGGACGATCTGCTTGTAGCGGTAGAAGCTAACCTTGCCCGAGAACACGACCGTGTCGCCGGCAACGAAGATTTTCTGGAAAAAGGATATGGCTCCGAAAAAAACCCCGCAGAGGGAATCGGAACCGTCATCGATCTCCACCTCGAGGAACTTCCTGCCATGTCCCGACACGCCGACCCGCCTGATGGTCCCCGTGACGGTCACGTTCTCGTTGACGAAGCAGTCCTTGATTGCCTTGAAATAGGAACGGTCGATGTAGCGCCGGGGAATGTAGTAGAGCAGATCCTCGACGGTTTCGATTCCGGCCTCTTCCTTCAGAACAACTGCTTTCCTGGGTCCGATCCCCCTGAGAACGGTAACGGCCTGATCGAGCACGTCATTCCTCTTCGGCGAGATACCATACGGAATCAGGGATCTGGACGTACTTGTTGTCCCGGGTATAGAAATACGTGTAATTTCTTTCGCCCGTGGCACGGACATCACGTCCCGAGGTTATTTTCTGGACCCCGGTCCATCTCTTTATGATGCGTCCATCCCATCCGAATATCGTTACCGTGAGGTTCATCCCGGTAACCGAACCGATCTGGCGCTTGATCTGCTGACGTTGTTCAAACGTAAAGAGATACCTGAAAAAAATCACGAGGCCGATGATGAAAAACACGGCGATTACGGCGCCGATGATTTTTATTTTCTGAGATCTGATCATGGTTCGCACCCCCCTGTCCTTAGTCTATCCCGAGCGATGACGTGGCGAGATCGAAGGAAGCGGCGCTTCACTTTCTTCCGCACACCGGGCACTGCGGGTTTTTCGTTACCGTGATGGTTTCGAATTTCATTGCAAATCCGTCTATAAAGAGCAGCCTGTTCTTCAGGGTTTCTCCGATCCCCGTGAGGTACTTCACGGCCTCCATTGCCTGGATCGCACCGACGATACCGGGAGCCGCGCCGAGTACATCACGGGGTGAAGTATCATTTTCACCGGGGAATATGCAGGCGAAACAGGGCGTTTCAGGCGGCTGGAAGAATGACACCTGTCCCATGAAGCCCGAAACGCCGCCGTGAACCACGGGAATACCCCTGGATAACGATACTCGGTTGATGACATGACGTGACGCGAAGCTGTCAAGGCAATCGACGATTATGTCCGCATCCCCGATAAGATCATGGGCGTTGTGATCGTGTAATCTTTCAACGATTGGTTCGGTTCGAATGAAAGGGTTGAATTCACCGATGGTCGTTCCTGCCGATTCGGGCTTTGGCATGCCGATCCTGTCGTGCCGGTGGATGATCTGCCGGTTGAGATTGGAGGCATCAACGGAGTCGTTGTCGCACAGGATGAGGTCACCGATACCTGCAGCCGCGAGGTAGTACAATACGGGGCTGCCGAGTCCGCCGCATCCTGCGACAAAGACCCTGGAATTTTTTAGTTTTACCTGGGTGTCGATTCCCCACGATGGGATTGAGAGTTGACGCGAATACAGTCTGAGCTCTTCGCTTGAAAGCATTGTCATGTCCGGCTGTGTGAGTATGAATCATTCGCAACGCCGATCCCTTCGGGTTGCGGTTGCGGCACCCTGTCCCCATGGTTCCGGTACGATGCCGTTCGCCGGGTAAAACGACCGGAATATCCCGGTGAGGAGAATGATTGTGAAGATGTGGTGAGGGATGGATTCGAACCATCGAAGGCTACGCCGGCAGATTTACAGTCTGCTCCCTTTGGCCGCTCGGGAACCTCACCAATGAATTATTGCTAGCTGGCGAGAGGAATTGAACCCCCAACCAGTTGATTACAAATCAACTGCTCTACCGATTGAGCTACGCCAGCGGTCTGCAAGAAATACCTATATCAAATCATGTGGGACAACTGTCAATAGTTTTTTTACCCTTCCACCACTGAAAAATCCACCTCGTCGCGGGGAATGTTCGGACGGGATGATGTAACCATCATCATGGTGGTGAATCATATACAATCATGAAAATCATGTCGCTTCTCGTGGATCCCGGACGGTGATAACATCGATATTTAAATTGTTGACATATATCTCCTGCCAATACTATATGCTAGTTTGTTTATATAGTTATAAAAAAAACTCGACGAATATAGGCAAACCGTCTGCATGATAATGCAATGATCTGGTTCGCCGTTTATTATCTGCGATACAAGTCGGAATCCATTCCGCAATAGTCAGGATTTGTCATGAAACCCTTACCCCTCACAATTCTGCTTTCGTTCATCATGGCGTTTTCCGCCGCACGGGGTGACGATACCCCGCGGGATCTGGCGCTGAATGAATGCATCAACATCGCCCTTGAAAACAATACGTCGATCCGCGTATCCGATGAAGATGTCAACAAGGCCCTCGCCGAATATCGCGTTGCAAGGGGGCAGAGGCTCCCATTTGTCGCATTTGACATAAAGAGCCAGCAATACCCGAGGGTTGTAGATACCGGCTGGATCGCCTATATCCCTGATCCTGTATGGAAATACTATCTCACCAAGCAAAAAGTCGACGAAGCCAACAAGGATAACCCGCTTTCAAAATATTACAACCTCGGGATTTCATTTGGAGTCGTTGCCGGGG
>CAZKPR010000201.1:5500-6550 GCA_964554685.1 uncultured Leptospirales bacterium
AGCATTTATAATAAAAAAAAGTCCAGGATGCAGGACGTCGCGGAAAAGGGTGTTTCCATCTCGAAGCTTAACGCGAAAAAAACCATCTCCGAAACCATACTGAACGTTAAGCAGGCCTACTATTCATACGCCATGGCCCGCGAACACGTGGCCAACCGGGAAGATCTCGTCAAGAGCAAAGCGGACCGCCTCAGGGTAACGGAGATACTCTATAAAAACGCCCAGCGGCCCATCATTGACCTGAGCAAGGCCCAGTATGAATACGGGAACTCACAGCTTGAGCTCGAGAGGGCCAGGAACAACGAACGCGCAATGCGATTCGAGCTGTTCAAGATCATGGGGGTGTCCGATCCGGGCTATGATATCGTTCCACGTGACTATGATCTTCCCGGTGAACTGAAGTATTCACTTGACGAGCTCAACAGCTACGGAGAACTTCATTCAATTGACCTGCAGATCATACGCATGCAGAAAAAGATCAACAAGCTCAAGGTCGATGTCGAAATGGCGGGTCATTACCCGGAGGTCGAACTTCAGGGCGGCATGGCATACGAGAATGGTTATTTGAACTTTGGATCATTCAGCGAGAATTTCAAAAGTAGTGCATGGCGAAGTTCTTTCGGAGCAGGATTTGTAGCGCGGTTGCCGCTGTATTCAGGCGGAACGGTATGCGCGAGGGTTGATTCGGCCAAAGCGGAATACCAGAAATCGGCGATCAAGGAAAAAGAGGCCGCGCAGTCCGTGCGCACGACAATACGTAATTTCCATGACACCCTCGGGGAGTTGAAAAAACAGCTTGAAGTATCGAAGCTGATGGAAGAAAACGCGAAGAAACACATGCTCCTTGCGAGAAAAACCTATGAAAGCGGCGCAGGCACCCAGCTCGAACTCCACGACGCGAATGTTTCCCTCGCCAACGCCAGAATGGGTTATTTAAAGGCAAAAAACGACTATTTGATCACGATCGCGAAGCTTTGCAGTATCGTGGGTTTGGGGGAGGATTCCCTATGCAAAAAATAAGCAAGAAAAAAATCCTTGTGACGGCGGGAG
>CAZKPR010000202.1:0-2938 GCA_964554685.1 uncultured Leptospirales bacterium
TTTCAACTCCCCAGATACTCACCGTTGACAACACCGAGGCGGAGCTCAACGTGGGCGAGGAAATAGGCGTTCCCACGAACAACCGCATCACCGACCAGAACACGACATTCCAGACCTATGAATACAAGACCGTCGGCATCAAGCTCAAAATAACTCCCCACATAACAAAAAAGCAGCGCATCACCCTGGATCTCTACCAGGAGGTAAACTCGATAATCGGAGAAACGCAGCAGCTTTCGGGCGGTACCCTCGTTCCGCCAAAGCTCGGCAAACGCGACATCAAGACCAAGGTGACGGTCCATGACGGAAAGACCATCGTCGTGGGTGGGCTCATCAGCAACAAGAAGGACACCTCCGTATCGAAGGTCCCACTCCTCGGGGACATCCCGGTGCTCGGGTGGCTCTTCAAGCAGAAATCGGTCAGCTACAAGAAGACGAACCTTCTCGTCTTTATCACCCCGCACATCGTCACCAAGCAGGACAGGCTCGAATCGCTTACCAAGCAGAAGATGGAAACCCAGAGAAGATTGAGAGAAAAATAATCGATGGCGAAGATAAAGACCAATTACCTGGGCAAGATCCTCGTCGAGCGCAAGGTGATCACCCAGGAGGAACTCCAGGAAGCCCTCCTGGCGCAGAAGAACACTCCTCTTCGCCTGGGACAGATCCTTATCAAAAAGGGGATGGCCACGGAGGTTGAGGTGCTGGGCTGTCTCGCCGACCAGTACGACATCAACTTCACGCAGCGGATTGAATTCAGCGATCCTGAAGGGCTCTTCAGCTCCATCCCGGTTCACTTCATGAAAAAGAACAGGATGATACCCTTCCGGAAAAAGGGTTCCGTGGTGCAGGTCGCCATCGTTGACGTTCTCAACATACAGCCCCTCGATGATCTCAAAATGATGTTCCCGGGCTATGATTTCGAGGCGGTGCTCACGACGAACGAGGAGATACAGAACGTCATCAACACCCAGTTCAGCACCCTCAAGGAAGAATCCACGGACGACGTCATCGAGGACCTTGAGGAATCCGATTTCGAGATCCTCGCCTCCTCCATGGCTGAAACGCAGGACATCATGGACATGGCCAACGAGGCGCCCATCATACGCCTCGTCAACACGTTCATCAAACAGGCCGTAACGGACCGCGCGAGTGACATACACGTTGAACCCTACGAGAAGGAACTGGTGGTTCGCTTCCGCATCGACGGCATCCTCTACAACATGTACACGCCTCCCAAGAAATACCAGGGAGCCGTCATCTCGAGGATCAAGATAATGGCGAACCTCAATATCGCCGAAAACCGTCTCCCCCAGGACGGGCGCATCCAGCTCAAGATCGCCGGGAAGGACATCGACATACGCGTTTCCACCTTCCCCACCTACTACGGGGAACGCATCGTACTCCGCATTCTGAACAAATCGGACATGAGCTTCGAACTCAGCGCGATCGGTTTTGATGACGCCACCCTGAAAAAATTCAACAACTTGATCCAGAAAACCTACGGAATAATACTCGTAACGGGCCCCACGGGCAGCGGGAAATCAACCACCCTCTACAGCGTGCTCCAAAAGCTCAAGAGCGAGGACGTCAACATCCTGACCGTGGAGGACCCCATTGAGTATCAGCTCACGGGAATAGGCCAGATGCAGGTGAAGCCGAGCATCAACCTTACCTTCGCAAGCGGCCTTCGCTCGATACTGCGCCAGGACCCTGATATAGTCATGGTGGGTGAAATACGGGACCTTGAAACCGCTGAAATTGCCGTGCAGGCGGCCCTTACGGGACATCGTGTTTTTTCAACACTACACACAAACGACGCGGCGAGCGGGATCACCCGCCTCATTGACATGGGGATCGAACCCTTCCTCATCACCTCATCCGTTAACGCCTATCTCGCCCAGAGGCTCGTGCGCAAACTCTGCGTCGCCTGCCGCGAAAGCTACAAGCCATCCCAGAAACTCCTCTCGGAGCTGGGCCTCAAGCCCTCCCGCCTCAAGAACGGGAAGCTTTTTCGGAGCCGCGGCTGTTCGGAATGCCTCAACACCGGCTACTCGGGAAGGATTGGGATCTTCGAGCTCCTGGAACTCACGGCGGGTGTGAGGAAAATGATCATGACCCACTCCGAAGCGCCGCTGATCAAGGAATACGCCGTGAAGGAGGAAAGCATGGCCACGCTTCTTCAAGACGGCCTCAACAAGGCGATCGAGGGCATGACCACCGTCGAGGAAGTCCTCCGGGTAAGTTAACCCCCGCCAAGGAACCGAACGATGATATTCCACTACCAGGCCCTCGACAGAACAGGCAAGAACGTCACCGATTACATCGACGCCGCCTCGG
Organism: uncultured Leptospirales bacterium; assembly: GCA_964554685.1. GTDB lineage: Bacteria > Spirochaetota > UBA4802 > UBA4802 > UBA5550 > RBG-16-49-21. Next base: position 2,341 of record CAZKPR010000202.1, read on the forward strand.
AATCGAACGCGAGGCAAAAAATTCGCGGCCAGGGCCTGTATCTCGTCAAGCTGAAGAAACACGAAATTAAACCCGACCAGGGCGGGTCCTCCACGCTCCGCGCCCTTGCCCTCCGCATCGCCGATATCGTCAGGCTCCGCCTCAGCCCCAAGCAGCTCGGCCTCTTTTCCCGCCAGCTTGCCACCCTGCTCAGGGCGGGGCTCCCCCTTCCCGTGGCGATAACCGATATCGTCGAACAGATCGACAACAAGCACTTCAAGAACGTCATTGCCGACGTTAAAGAGAAGATCGAGGAAGGGTCTTCCTTCTCAAACGCCCTCTCCCTTCACCGTTCGATATTTCCGGAGATGTACATCAGCATGGTGCGCGTCGGGGAAAACCTGGGATCCCTCGACCAGGTAATCGCTCGACTGGCTGACCTCGAGGAAAAAAAGAATATCCTTACCAGCAAGATACGCGCCGCCCTCTGGTACCCCGCATTCATGTTTCTCTTCGCCATGGCCGTGACGGCGTTCCTCATGACCAACGTCATTCCCACCATCGCCGAACTCTTCGAGGAGCAGCAGCGCGCCCTTCCCCTGGTGACGAGCATCATTAT
>CAZKPR010000202.1:2948-4726 GCA_964554685.1 uncultured Leptospirales bacterium
ATGTCGCGCTTCTGGTACGCGCTCCCCATACTTGCCGTGATCCTTGTCTATCTTTATCACCGCTATTCCCAGACCCCCGAGGGCAAGCGTCGCATCGACGAATTGAAGCTGAAAATTCCCATCTTCAGCAACCTTTACCACCGCCTCGTCGTGTACCGCTTTACCCAGAACCTGGGCATTCTTCTCACCAACAGGGTGGACCTTATCAAATCGTTTGAAATCGTGAAGAAAATCGTCGGCAACGTAGTTATCGAGGAAAAAATCGACGAGGCTGCGAAAAAGATACGCGAGGGCGCGTCCGTTTCAAACTCACTCGCGAAATCGGGATTCCTCCCCAAGATGGTGCTCGGCATGATTTCCGCCGGCGAGGCCAGCGACAACCTCGACAGCATGCTGGTCAATATCGGGACCGTCTACGAGACGGAACTCGATCTGACGGTAACCGGACTAACGAGCCTTATCGAGCCGCTCATTATCATCTTCATGGGACTCGTGATCGCGCTTATCGTTATGTCGGTGATTCTCCCGATCACCCAGATGAACCTGATGCTCCAATGAGCGGCCATGCCGTGTAACAACGAATCGCCGGGGGTATCTATAATTCTGTGATGTAAAAGATGAACCATGCGACGGCGATTGGCGGGGATCCGTCAGTGGCCCGCGCCGGTTTCACCCGCTTCGAAACGAAAGCCGGGATAACGACGAAATCTGTATCCAAAGGAGGAGACTATGTCAATAACTGCTACGTGTCGCGCTGCGGCGGGGAGGCTTTCGGCCGCCCTCAGGTCCGACAGGGGATTCACTCTCATGGAGATAATGATCGTGGTGGCAATCATCGCCCTGCTCTCAGCCGTTATCATCGTCCCCAATGTGACCCGCTCCCTGAGCCGCGCCAAGGTCGAGGCCACGAAGCTTCAGATAAAGAATTTCCAGACGCCTCTGCTTGAGTACAACAGCGTTCATGGCAACTACCCCACCACCGACGACGGTCTTGAATCCCTCGCCAAGGAAGGCTATTTGAAAAAAGTCCCGCTGGATCCCTGGGGCAAACCGTACCAGTACCGCTATCCGGGAGAAATCGATACTGATGAATATGAGATATGGAGCTACGGCGCCGACGGGCGGGAAGGCGGTGAAGGCTTCAATGCCGACATCAAGAGCTGGGATGAATGATGGTCCGCCCATCCGGGATCAGATCCCCCCGGTGTTGAATAGAATCACCCTTCGACGCCACGACGGCTTCACCCTTGTGGAGCTCGTCGTGGTCATTGCCATTATATCGATTCTTTTCATGATCGCGGTTCCCCGCGTGAGCAGGATCTTTACCACCCAGAGAGAGCATTTCGCGGTCCTTACCGGGGTAATCGTCAAATCCTTCGATGACGCATTTCTCCACAACAGGACCAACTACCTCAAGCTCTACCTCAAATCGGCCGGCGCGGCAGTCACCGCCGATCAGGGGGATGACGCGCAAAGGAACAACGGGTATGCCGTTCAGGTGATCGAAGACGGCGTTATGAAAGACCATCGGCTCGCGTCACTTCGATACCGCTCGTTTTCGGATGATTTCATCATCGAAGAGGTAATTACCCAGGCCGGCGGGAAAGTCACCGAGGGAAGAGCGATAATACCGTTTTATCCCCAGGGATACTCGGACAATGTCATCATACACATACTTGTCAACGGGTCCCAGCAATGGTCCGTTCGCATTGACAAGCACATCAAGGAACCCAGGGTCGTCGAAGGTTATAAAGGGTATGAAGAAGAAAGCATATAGC
>CAZKPR010000202.1:4736-6545 GCA_964554685.1 uncultured Leptospirales bacterium
TCCGAAATCATAGCACGGGTTTTGTCCTCGTGGAGATCCTGATCGCGCTCTCAATAATGTCCATCGTGCTCCTCAGTGTTATTTCCGGAGTAACATCGAGCATCCGCGTCATATCGGGAATGAAGAACTCCACGCGCGCGATGTTGATAGCACGCACCTGGATGAATGATTTCATACTCCGAAGGATGAGGGGCACTGATCTCAAGCGGGAACCGGTCAAAGAATCCCCCGGGTTCTTCCTCACGAGGGTGACAACTCCCTTCGAGCATCCGATGATCAACATCGGGCCCCTTGCCACGGTGAAGAAAACGGAGATAGCCGTCACATGGCAGGAAAGCGGCCGTGACCGGGAATATTCAATTTTTTATATCTACCAATCGCGATGATCCAACGTGCACGACATGCCGCCCGCGGGCGATGCCCCTCGGACAATGAAGGCTTCACGCTGATTGAAATCATGGTGGCCATGGCGATCGCGTCGATCATATTGATCATGGTCTATGCGTCCTACCGTTCCATCCTGGATTCCATCAAACGCTCCTCGGGCCACGCGGAGTTCTATGAAAACGTCAACCTCGCCATCATGAAGATTGACAAGGATCTCGCGAACGCCTACTTCACCCGCAACAATAAATCTATCGCCTTCACCTCGGAAGAATCAAGAGGGAACAGCGCGATTGCCTTCGCCGCCGTCAACCATAACCCCTACATGATCTCCGGTGCCCCCGGGGGCCAGTCGGCCATGAGCGACATCATCGGCGTTTCCTATTTCCTGGAACCCGACACGGCGACGAACGGGCTTTTCAGGCTCATAAAAAGGGAGAGGACATCCTACTGGGAGGAGGATGCGGCCGACGCCGGATCGGACAACGTCCTGCTGCCGAACGTCGTGAGCATGAAATTCGAGTTCCAGCGCGGCACCGGGTGGGAGGAAAGCTGGGATTCCCGCCAGACCAACCTGTTCCCCCGTGCCGTCAAGACAACACTTGTTGTCAGGGATTACCAGGCCCGGGATGAAAGCTTTGAGTTCATTACCATCCTGAATATTCGTGAATACAGGTAATGCCGCGATGTGGTCATGGTTCATCGACAACTACCGCTCGAGGGAGCGCCTCCTCGAGGAAAAGGGGCCCCTCCTCTATCTGCGCGAATCGAAAGGATACGTATTGATCATCGTGCTGGTGATAACGACCCTCCTGATATCGGTCGCGGGAGATTTCATGGTCATGGCCCAGACCAACATCGGCTACGGTCAAAAACTGAAAAACCGCCTCAAGGCAAGCTACCTTGCAAAATCCGGCATACAGCTTGGCCAGTTTGTTCTCTATGCCGATCTCCAGGGCGCCAACGCGGAAATGCTTACCGGCAAGCCAACGGACAAGGAGGTTGACAGCTACAACGACATATGGGCGATTGATTACCCGGCGATCCCGATCGATGACGGCACCCTCAAGGTGCGCATCTCTGATGAAAACGCCAAGATCAACCTGAGTGTGCTTGCCAACGAATATACGGGAGATGACAACACCAAATTTTATTATTTTACACAGAATTTCTTCATGAACATGGGGTTCCTCCCCGATATCGCCGATGTCATTCGCGACTGGGTCGATATCGACGACTCACGGATGCCCTACGGAGCCGAGGGCGCTGATCATTACCAGCGCCTGCCCGCCCCCTATCCCGCGAAAAACAGCGCCATGGACAGCATCGACGAGCTCCTCCTGCTGAAAGAAATTACTCCTGAGATTTACTACGGCCTCGGGGGGGGGAACTACGAGTCCGAAAAGAGGGAACAGAACCTGGTGG
>CAZKPR010000203.1:0-791 GCA_964554685.1 uncultured Leptospirales bacterium
AACATTAACGGGATGAATTGTTACCTCGATAAATCTAACGGAGTAAAATATCCCGGATGATCGCGAAGTGATTATCTTGACAAAGATCATATGATAATAAATATGTGATCTTCTATGCCAATCAGCCATGATAGATATTAAAATTAAGACATTTTCGGGAGCAGCCATCCCGATCTATAAGAGCGCGGGCGCCTCCGGCGCCGATGTGAGCGCTCGAATAGATGAATCGATTGTATTAAAACCCGGGGAAACGGCCCTTATCCCCACTGGGATAGCGATCGAACTGCCTGAGGGATATGAGGCCCAGATTCGTCCACGGAGCGGCTTGGCAATCAAGCATGGCATTACCCTGCTCAATACTCCTGGCACCATTGACTCCGATTATAGAGGAGAAATCAGGGTCATCATGACGAACCTCGGTAGTGCTGAATTCGTAATCACCGATGGTATGCGTATCGCACAGATGGTATTTTCAAGAACGCTGCGGGGGAATTTCATTATAGTTGATGAGCTTGGCGAAACGGATAGAAACGAAGGCGGTTTCGGGCATTCAGGAGTATAATCGATAGATGAAAAGCGAAAAGAAGATTAAAATTATTCCTCTCGGTGGTCTCGAGGGGATTGGAAAAAATATCACACTGTTTGAATATGGCAATGAGATCCTTATTGTGGATTGTGGAATCATGTTTCCGACGGAGGAGATGCCGGGCGTCGATTACATCATTCCGGATTTCAGCTATATCCGTGATAACAGGTCCAAAGTAAAGGCGATACTGGTAACCCACGGTCAT
>CAZKPR010000203.1:801-6430 GCA_964554685.1 uncultured Leptospirales bacterium
TATTGGAGCGATACCCTACCTGTTAAGGGAGATCCATGCGCCAATTTATGCGACGAAACTTACGATCGGGCTAATTCAGAGCAGACTGGCAGAAATTCCCTCTCCTAATAAACCTCAATTCGTAGAGATTAAACCGCGGGATAAGAAAAAAATCGGGTCTTTCATGGTAGAGTTCATCAAGGTCAATCACTCCATCATCGGGGGTGTGGGACTCGCACTGCAGAATGATCTTGGTACCATAATTCATACGGGAGACTTCAAAATTGATTTTTCACCAGTTGATGGAGATGTGACGGATCTTTACCGATTTGCACACTATGGTGAAACGGGCGTGCTATTGCTTATGTCTGATAGCACGAATGCAGACCGTGATGGATTCACAAAGTCTGAATCGGTTCTGGTTGATAGGCTGAACGACATTTTTTCGAAGGCACGGGGAAGGATTATTGTAGCTACCTTCGCCTCAAACATACACCGAATTCAACAAGTCATGGACGCTGCCCAGAGGTTCAACCGGAAGGTGGTTATCTCCGGGATGAGCATGCAGAAGAACGTTGAGATTGCTTCTTCGCTTGGTTTTTTAAAATTTCGGGAAGAACTTGTTGTCGATGTGGCGAAGGCCGGTTCCTATCCTGATAAGAAACTCGTCATTGTAGGGACTGGAAGCCAGGGTGAACCGATGTCAGCGCTCTATCGCATGGCGTACGGTACCCACCGTCACTTCGCGGCTCATAAGGGAGATACGGTTATAATCACTGCTTCGGTAATTCCTGGAAACGAAAGAATGGTTTCAAAAGTGGTCAATTCACTTATGCGAATGGGTGCCGAGGTCTATTATGACCAGGACGATGAAATTCATGTTTCCGGTCACGGTTCCTCAAAGGAGTTGAAGCTGATGCTGGCCGCGACAAAACCGAAATTTTTCCTGCCCATTCATGGTGAATTCCGGCATCTCAAGGCACACGCGGAAGTTGCTGAAGAACTGAATATTAAGCCCTCAAACATTGTAATTGCACAAAACGGTGACATACTTGAACTCTCATCGAAGAGCTTCAAAAAAACCGGGAGTATTGAATTATCTCATATCTATGTTGATGGCAAGGAGATCGGGAACATCGAATCCGATGTGATAAGGGAAAGACATGTCATGTCATCTGACGGAATCATTATCATTTCACTGGTAATCGCAGAAGGGATGCTTATGGCCTCTCCCGGGGTATCATCCCGCGGTTTTATCGGCTCGAAAGAAGAGAAGATGCATCATCTGGTCAGGAATGAGGCGAATGAACGGGTGAAAAAACTCCTGATCGAAAAACGTTCAATACAAGAAATTGAAGCCGCCCTTGTTAAGTCGTTGAAAAAAATTGTCTTCAAGCTGACAAAGCGAAATCCTCTCATTGTAGTTGAAGTGATGGAGGTTTGAGCATGTTGCTGAACCACCTTTTAATCCTGGTGATTCTTGGAATAATTCAGGGTATCGCTGAATTCATTCCAATTTCTTCATCAGGACACCTGGTGCTGGCAGGACAAATAACGAGTTTTAAGAATGGGCTTGATGATATTGGAGCAGGGTTCTTACTTATCATTAATGTTGCCCTGCATATTGCCACACTTGCTTCTGTAATAATATATATGCGTGATGATATCCTGATGCTGATAAAAGGTTTTTTTTCCGGTTTGGTACAATGGGACATCAGAAAAAAGGAGGTACAGATAGGGATACGGGTGCTCGTCGCGAGCATTCCTGCTGGCTGCATAGGATTCATGCTCCATGATGCCCTGGAGGGTTTATTTTCTTCACTCTCCGCCGTATTAGTGCTTCTTATTATCAATGGCATTATACTTGTCAGTACTAAAATTATTCCCACAAATGACCGATCATTAGAACAGATAGGTATCGCCAGAACACTGGTGGTCGGTTTTTGCCAGGCTGTTGCGATTTTACCCGGAATCTCCCGTTCGGGAATGACTATAGCGGGAGGAATGCTGATGGGGCTTGCTCCGATGGAATCAGCCCGATTTTCATTTTTAATGGCTATACCTGTCATTATCGGCGCGGGACTGAATGAGGGAATACGAGCGGTACACAATACTTTTCCGGCGGAGATGGCTCCGGCCCTGGGGATAGCAATGGCAGTCACCATGGGAATCGGACTGCTGTCGCTGAAGATCCTTTTCGCTCTGGTGAAAAAAATTCGTATCCATATTTTCGGGTACTATACCATCGCCCTTGGATTGGCCGGATTGATAGCCCTCAGCCTCATGCGGTAGACACGCGCTGTTTCTAACGGAGCCAGGGGGCTCCTGGAGGAATAGGGTGATGACACGTAAGTATCAGGCGATTCTCGGGGCAGGATTGGTGGGTATTGCCATCCTTATCTTCTGTTCTGTATTCGGTTATTACTCCTCTGATTATTCATCTCTTCTAAGCGGCTCACCCGTGAAACATGTACTGGGCACACTGGGTGCATGGATCGGTCATATTGTACGCACTGCATTTGGCAGTGCCTCATATTGCGCGGCCTTCGCGCTGGCTCTTCCGGGTATATCGCTCATGATGCCGGAAGGTATTAAGAACAGTGGATTAAAAACAGCTCTTGTTTTCCTGCTCTCGGTCAACATTTCTGCTCTCTTCACGATTTTGGCAGAAGGCCCGGTCCAGACTCGTGGTGGATATATCGGCATGTACATGAACCAATTTATTGAGTCGATGGCGGGAGCGGGACCGGGGTATATCATACTGGTATCGCTAGTATTGTGCAATGCAGTCATTGTAAGTGTTGTTTGGCTTTCGCCTAGAAAGGAGAGGATTTTTTCAAATGGTATCGTAGCAGGAATTCGTGAAGTGTTTTCACGGAATCACGTTTCGGTTGAAAAACAGGAATTACCGCTTCTGCGGATTGGAATTAACGAATCGAAAAGTGCGACAAGGCAACCATGGGTCACAAAAAAAAGAATGGTAGTCTATGAAACGGAAAAGATCGATGATGAACAAAGCGCAATGCTTTCATCTGACTACTTTAAAGCTGTTCCCGAGAGAAAAGTGAGCTTATTGACCGAAGGATATTCGGAAGAGAATGGTGCACCAGCCATTGACGAGGACATGACGGTAACAGGATGTGACGATGAAGGGGAGCTTGTGCTTCGCGAGGGAGAATATTATGTGGAGGGTGGATTCGAGGAGGAGGTCCAGTGCGGCGAGGATGTCAGCGCTGTCTATGAATCAGGAGATGAGGATGAATATGCTGTTGCATTAACTCAGAATGAGGATTCTTCCATACATTGCGAAAATTCTAATTCAACGAGAGACGAAACCCCGGTCAGCGGCAGCGACAATGAAAGAGAGGAAAAAACGGAGGAAGAGTTCAGGGGGAATATTCACGAAAAAGTTTTTGAAGACATAGCGATCAATGAAGAATATATAATCCCGACAACGTATCTTTCTTTGTCAAAACCCCATGATACGGAGAGCTGGAAAAAGGAGATCAGACGCAACAGCGAGCTTTTGAAAAACACCCTTGCCGATTTTGGGATTGACGCTGATGTGGTGAACGTCAACAGGGGGCCCGTAATCACACTTTACGAAATGCAGATCGCACCGGGGATCAAGGTAAACCGCGTAGCGAGTCTTGCGGATGACATCGCAATGGCCCTTGCAGCCCAGCGGGTGAGAATCGTAGCGCCGATTCCGGGGAAGTCGGCAATCGGCATCGAGATTCCCAATCGCTACCGGGAGGCGGTAACTCTCGGGGATATCATCAAATCCGAGGAATTCAAAGCTTTTCAGGGGAGCCTCGCCGTTGCCCTGGGTAAGGATATCCTGGGAAATCCGGTAATGCTCGATCTGAAGAGACAGCCCCACCTGCTGATAGCAGGCGCAACCGGCGCGGGTAAGTCGGTATGCGTCAATTCGATAATAACCAGCCTGATCTATAACTATGAGCCAAATTATCTTCGCTTTATATTGATTGACCCCAAGATGGTTGAACTGCAGCTCTATAACGGATTGCCGCATCTTCTCACGCCCGTTATCGTTGATCCCCAGACCGCTCCAATGGTATTGAAATGGGCCATGCATGAGATGCAACGCAGATACTGTCTTCTCTCCGATATGAATACGCGTGATATTGAGCGGTACAACGAAAAGATTGGAAGAGGGAATAAAGGTATCGAGCGGATGCCGTATATTGTCATCATCATCGACGAAATGGCTGATCTGATGATGACGTCAAAAGAGGTGGAGGGATATATCACCCGGATAGCCCAGAAGGCAAGGGCGGTGGGAATCCATCTTGTCGTGGCCACGCAGCGTCCATCAGTGGATATCATTACAGGGATCATCAAGGCGAATTTCCCTGCGCGAATAGCATTTCAGGTGGCGCAGAAAAATGATTCGCGCACCATTATTGACCAGAACGGTGCGGAGAAACTTCTCGGAAGGGGGGATATGCTTTACCAGCCGCCGACTGGTTCATATCCAATCCGCGTTCAGGGCGGCTTCATTTCAGAAGAGGAAATCGAAACAATAACAGGACATCTTCGTTCACTTGCCAGACCCTCGTATATCGATATTGAGGAAAGCCTTAGGGAGGAGGAGTCAAAAGACCTCGAGGAATCGACCGATGAATTGTTCCTTGAGGCTATCAAGATAGTTGAGGAAACGAAAAAAGCCTCAGCGTCATATCTGCAGCGGAGACTCTCTATCGGCTATAACCGCGCGGCACGGATAATAGAGCAGATGGAAGATATGGGATATATCGGCCCCCAGATTGGTAGTAAACCAAGGGAAGTGTTGATCTAAAAACTGATACGCCGTTTAACCGCATAAACCTCGAGAGTGTCAGAAAAGCAGATCACACGGGAGATTACCCCGTATAAAGCTGAAAACGGCCTGAAGAAAAGTGAGTTGCACGACATCAGGCGTTCCGGATGTATACCACCAGGGGTCATTTTCAAGATGTTGAATCCGCAGTGTTTCAGAATCCGCCGTATTCCCCGGGGAGTAACGTCAATACGATGGTCAGAAGGATGGGACGCAACCCACTCGTCGCGATTAAAGCGGAACGCGGGGCCAAAAATGGATGGAACAGAAAATGCGAAAATCCCCCCGTCCTTCAGCGAACGGTGAACCTTTCTGATTATTGCTAATGTATCCTCGCAATGTTCGATGAAATACCATGCGGTAATAATGTCATACTGTTCTTCAAGGGACAGGTTCATGAAATCTCCCGGCATCATGTTGATGCCGAAGTGTTCTTCGGCGTATCTGCACGCATAGGGAGAGATCTCCACGCCGGTGACTTGCCCGATCCCATGATCACGCGCACATTTGAGAAAGAAACCCGCAGCGGCTCCCGCATCAAGAATGGAAAGTGTCGATGGGCTGCGCCCGGGAGGGATGTGGCAAAGAATTTTACCGAGCCTCTGACTGGAAAGGTCGTAGATATTCTGAAAATCGTCTATGTAGGTAACGCCGTAGTGGGCCTTGTATTCATCAAGAAAGTAGGTGTCATTATATTCGCCGGGGTTGAATCGGGTATTAAAGGCCATCCCGCAGTTCCGGCATAGTTTGAGTGGACCGTGAATTGTGATAAAATCATCCGTTGAACATAACGGACATTGCGAAGAT
>CAZKPR010000204.1:0-3089 GCA_964554685.1 uncultured Leptospirales bacterium
ATGAGATACACGATCTTTTAAGAATAGACATTAGCGTTAAGTACCGTGAGCCACGCGGCGCCCTGAGCGTTACCATGGATGCAGGTGAAAAAAAGATACATGTAATAGCCACACATTTTGGCTTGTCCGCCAGCGAGCGCGCTATACAGGCTGAACGATTGATTCAAGTAATAGAGGAGCGGAAGGCTGATATGTCTGTGTTGATGGGGGATTTGAATGAATGGTTTTATTTTTCCAGGTCGCTGAGGAGGATGAGAAAACACTTTCCCCGAACCGGATGCACTCGAACCTTTCCGTCAGGTTTTCCTCTACTGGCTCTTGATAAAATACTGGTTGATGCGCGTTTGATGATGCGGAATCAGATGTCTGTAAAAAGCGAATTTACCAGGATAGCCTCCGACCATCTTCCTTTAAAGGCCGAAATAATTTTTCCATCCAAGAACTTGCCCCGTATTCAGTCTGGAGCCAGGTGACACAATGAATAGCCTTCGCCCGGGTCAGTCGTGTTCCGATCAACCCGGTCCGCAGGCGAGGTCATGTGACCTCGCCTGCGGAAACGAAAGGGCGCCATCAGCATCGTGCCGCACCGGGGGCACGCTCCGTGAGGGGGCGAAACAAGACAAGGTCCAGGAGTCCGAAACGAAAAATTTTAAAATGAAGCATAAATGTAATTGAAAAAGCATGGAATAGTGCTCGAATAGCACACATGAGAGAGAATATCCTTAAAGGAAGAAACGCCACGATACTGAAGGCGGTGATGAACGCCATCATCCCCCGCGGCGGGGCCTTCGGGCCCGGCGCCGCGGATTACGACCTCCTGCCCCGCGCGGAGGCCATCGTGAGAAGCTACGATCCGTCGATACGCTCCCTCTTTCCCCTGATGCTCTCCTACATCCAGTTCACCGCGCTCCTGCGCCGCGGCAGGGTCTTCACCCGACTAAGGGAGGACCGCGCCATCGCCTTTCTCCATGGCATGGAGACGAGCCCCTTCTTTTACCGGCGCATCATCATCCTGCTCATGAAGCTGGTGACCATGCTCGCCTTCTATGAGGACGACGCGGTGTCCCGGTTCACCGGGTACGTGCATGGCTGCGACGAGGGGAGATAGCATGCCGGGGACGACAGCGACGACCCATTATGGCGTTTCGGGGAATGCGTCATGATCGCGACTTACAAGGATTACTCGGAAGACATGCGGGAGCGCTGCGACGTCTGCGTCATCGGCAGCGGCCCCGGGGGCGGCGTGGTGGCCAAGGAGCTCGCGGAGAAGGGGCGCCGCGTGGTCCTTCTCGAGGAGGGGGGGCACTTCACCGTGGACGACTGGGACGGAAGGCCCGCGAAGGGTCTCGTCGAGATGTACCGGAGCGGCGGGTCCACGGGGACCCTTGGCAATCCCTTCATCTCCCTCACCCTGGGTAAATGCATCGGCGGCACCAGCACAGTGAACTCCGCTACCTGCTTCCGCACGCCGGGGAGCGTGCTGAAAAAATGGCGCGATGAGCTGGGCCTCGGGGCGATGAGCGAGGCGGTCCTTGATCCCTATTTCGACCGGGTCGAGAGGATCGTGAACGTCACCGAGCTCCCATGGGACCTCCTGGGGAACAACGCGAAGGTGGTGAAACGCGGCTGTGACTGCCTCGGCTACACCTGCCAGCCCCTGCGCCACAACGTGAAGGAGTGCCGGGGGTGCGGCCCCTGCCAGTTCGGGTGCCAGGAGAACGCGAAGCAGAGCGTGAACGTCACCTACATCCCCCTGGCTGAGCGCTTCGGCGCCCGGATATTCGCGAACTGCCGCGCCGAGCGCCTGGTGATACGCGACGGGAAGGTCGCCGGCGTCGAGGCGCGCGTCCTTGACCCGGAGACGGGGAAGCGTACATGGCGGATGAGCGTTGAGTGCGACGCCGTCGTGGTGGCCTGCGGTTCCCTCATTACGCCCTCCTTCCTGAAATGGAACGGCCTGCGGAACCGTCACATCGGCAGGCACCTCCAGATCCACCCCGCGAGCAGGGTCGTGGCCCTCATGGACGAGGAGGTGAAGGGATGGAAGGGGGTGTCCCAGGGCGCCTACATCGACGACTTCGAGGGGGAGGGGATCATGATGGAGGGGGTGATGGTGCACCCCTCGCTCCTCCTGGCCGCCATGCCCGGCGTGGGGCACGCGCACAAGGAGATGGCCGCGCGCTACAACAACCTGGCCGCCTTCGGCGTCATGGTCCACGACGAGACCGAGGGGAGGGTGCTCAGGGGCTACCGTCCCGAGAAGAGGGGCGGGATCCTCGCCACCTATTTCATACGGCGGGGCGACGCGGAGAAGCTGAAGCGGGGTATCGCGTATCTCGCGAAGATATTTTTCGCCGCCGGGGCCCGGGAGGTCTACACCGCGATATCAAAGATGCCGGTGCTCCGTTCCGTCGAGGACGCGGAGAGACTGCTGAACACGCGGGTGCGGGCGAACCAGATCGAGACCATGGCCTTCCACCCCCTGGGGACCTGCCGCATGGCGGCGTCCCCAGGGGACGGCGCGGTGAGCGGAACCGGCGAGTCCTTCGAGGTGAAGAACCTCTACGTCGCCGACGGGAGCGTGATCCCCACCTCCCTGGGCGTGAATCCCCAGATCACCATCATGGCCGTGGCGAACTATATCGCGGACTGCGTGGACCGCGGGCTTGGCGGCGCCGGGGCGGGGATCCCGGCGCGGTGAACGGGGCGTTCACCCGTCATGCATCGTCTTTGAATATATCCGGGTAGAGCTTTTTCTGACAGTCGGGGCAGAGACTGTGGGTGAAGAGCATCTCCCTGTTCTCGCGCAGGTAGGTCTCGATGGAAACCCATGACGCCCGGTCCTCGGGCTTGCCTTCCGCGTTCCTTATTTTCTTGCAGTTCGCGCATATGGGGAGGAGCCGTTCGATCTCACGGAGCCTTCGGGACGCTTCCCTGAACCGGCGCATGTCGCGCGCCAGCGCGGCGATCAGCGCGCCGATGACAATGAGTATGGCCGATGCCACGATCAGGCCGAGTATCAGCTGGTCCCGCGAGGCATGCCTCTGTATCTGCAAGACCGTCCTGTCGATGGAATCGAGAAGCTCGAC
>CAZKPR010000204.1:3099-4466 GCA_964554685.1 uncultured Leptospirales bacterium
CCCACACCAACCCACTTTCCCTACACGACGCTCTTCCGATCTCAGGTTGGCCCTGAAGGGCTTCCAGCGTTCGAAAATATCCCCGAGGAGCCGCGCGGTCTCCCTGTCCTCGGTCATGGGAAGCTCGCCTATCTCCATTCCCTCGATGTCAAGCTGGACCGCCCCCCCCATGGTCGCGGCGTGCAGCGAAGATTGGAAAATATCGATCGAAGCGCGCACGGTTTCGCCGGGCACCGCGCCCTCCCGGTAGAGGAGGATATCCTTCGTGATCTTCTGGGTCAGCATGCGGAGGCGTCCCACGCTGGGGACGCGCGCGTAGGCGTCTATCTGGTCGCTCACGAAGGCGTAAATCGCGATGGAGTAGGCCGCGATAACGCAGGCGACGAGGAGGTAGCGCGCATAGATACGGGTATGTCGCGATGTTGATCCTGGTTTCATCTTCGAAGGTCCGGGTGGCTTTTCATGCCACACTTTATACGGACGTTCCCCGGGGATTTGTTACACCAGCGCATCAACGGATGAGGATCCGGTTATTTCACCTCGGTGAAGCCTTTTCCCTCCCACCGGTGGGTCTTTTTCTCGATTTTCGTCACCCTGTATTCCTTCGACTCCTCGTTGAATTCTTCGTGCGTGGTGACGACGACGACGGAGTCCTTGACCCCTTCCTTTTCGTCGGGGAAGACCGGCTTTGATATGACGTGAAACACCCCGGCCTCCACCATGCTGAGGGTCCTCACTCCCTGGTAAAGCGCGGTGCCGTCGTAGATCACGAGGACCGTGCCGAAGGGATAGCCGCATGCCGGGTAGTTGAAGGAGAGGGCAATCACCTCGGCGACGCCCTTCAGTCCCCTCCCGCCGTGGAGTTCCGCCGTGACCGAGTAGTCGTAGGTGCCGTCCTGGTTGAGAAGCCCCGGGGGATTGAATTCAACCTTCCCCGCGATTTTTCCGCCGCGCAGGAGGATCACACGGCACATGAGTGTGTTGTCCGGCATGACCGCGAGGCCGGCGAGCATGACTTCATCGCCCCCGGCGTCCTTTAGATCAAGGGATGCGACGGCTACCAGCCCGCCCCAGACAAATCCCTTCTTTTCAGCGCCCCGATCTCCGAAGCTCACCCCGTACCAGGGCGCGGAAAGCCGGTCGATGGTGGAGGAGGCATCGCTTTTCGAGTTGATCCTGAGCTTCGTGCCGATGGGAAGGGTGGCGATAACGGAACCGGAAAGGGACGGCGTGGACCGGATGTTCACCCGGTCCGCGGCGAGCCGCACCGTGGAGCCGTTCTGGAACGTGCCGAGCTGGTAGGGCTCGTCTTTGGACGTCGGAGCCGTCGCAACGGCGAGAAGCATGGCAAAAAGAACCGGTAGTTT
>CAZKPR010000204.1:4476-6417 GCA_964554685.1 uncultured Leptospirales bacterium
ATTCTGGTACTCCATCGATGGATCGGGGTGCCTTGCGGCCGGGCCCCGTTCCCGGCATGAAGCTAAGTATGCCCCGCAACATGGTTCACGCAATCTTTTTTCGATTTTCTCCCGGTAAAAACAGGGGTTTGCGTTCAGGGGTCCCAGGCCCACCGCGCCGTCATTTTGAAAAATCCGCCGCGGCTCGCATTGCGAAAAAATGCTTGCCCGTCCCGGGGAAGGGTGCTATGAATCCCGGGTGACACGGCCCCCCGCTTCCCGGGAGCCCGGGTCCCTGCCTCGGACCGTGCGCGGCAGTGAAGATACCCGATATCGCATAACGGAAAACATGATGAGAATCTCAATTATACTTTCCCTCTTGCTCTGTGGCGTCGCTGCCTTCGCGTCTGAAAAAGAGGAATACTTCAAGATACTGGACGACGCGTTCAAGTCGAACGAATACGAGACGGCGATCGATGCCATGGAAAAGGCCGTCAGGGAATACCCCGGGGAAGCGGAATTTCATGCGGGCCTGGTCTATCTTCTCGTCAATGCGGGGAGGTATGATCGCGCCATCGCGGTTGCGAAAGCGGCGGACAGGGAATTCCCGCGAAATCCCCGCATCGGGGACGCCTACCGCGTCTCCCTTACCGGGGCGGGATGGGCGGCTCTGGGTGATAATGACATCGAGAGCGCGTACAGGTTTTTTAAAACCGCCTACCAGCGCTTCCCGGACGACCGGGAAACGACGAATGGCTTCGGGCACATTCTCGTGGTAATGAAAAGGAACCGCGACGCCCTGGAGGTCCTTGAACGGGGGTACGCGAAGCACCCTGAATACAGCCACATACGGTTTAACCTCGCCTGGGCGTGCATGGCCCGGGGGGACGAGCTCCTCGAGGACGGGGACGCGGTCGGGGCGGCGCACCTGTTTCGTCGCGCCTTCGAACTCGGCGATAAGAACGACGCGGACCTCCATATCGCCTATCTCTACCGCCTGCCGCGGTTCCAGGGTTTCCAGGAGGGGAGCAGGGTCCTTGTCGCCGCGATGAAGCGGTTCGGCGGCAACGACGAGCTCTACCGCGCCGGTTTCTGGCTTTTCCACTCCCTGGCTGACTGGCACCGCGACCGCCGCGAGTACCCCGGGATGATCCAGGCCCTCAAGGGCCTCTGCTCGTTTTCGGCGAAGAGGGAGCTCATCTACAGGGATGACATGACCTTCTCCCATCTCGCCATCAGTAAAACAAATGCCGAGATATTCGCCATGATCGAGTCACTCTGCCCGTACTGGAGAAGGTTCGCCGGCGAGGAGGGGGCGACGGCACGCGCGCTCCTCGGAAAATTGAGAAAAGACCTGCCGGGGGACCTTTATTTCGTGTACTTCAATCTCCTGGGCCACATCCTCTACCGCGAGGGAAGGGTTAAAGACGCGCGGGTCGAGTTTACGCGGGCCTACAATCTCATCATGAAACTCCCGATGGCCGGGAAATTCAGGTACCGGGAGGAAGTGTCCATCCCCTTCCCCCTGAAGGGGGTTTTCCTCACGGCGAACTGTGACAGCGAGAATTACGTGACGCACATGGGCCTCAACCGGTGGTGTTACGATATATTCGGTTCCGACGAGAAGGGGAACCTGATTCGCCCCGGGGTCGAGGAGCAGAAGAGCAGGCTCTCGGACTGGTTCGGATACGGCGCCGTGATACACGCTCCCCTTGACGGTGCGGTCATTGCCGCGGAGGACAGGCACCCTGACGACCGGCCCTACACGGAGAGTCCCGGGAAGGGCAACTATATCGATATCAGGACCGATGACGGGAAGATACTCCATTTCTTCCATATACAGAGGGGCTCCGTCATGGTGAAGAAGGGGGAGCGGGTCAAGGCCGGTGACAGGATCGCAAGGATCGGAAATTCCTCATCGTTCACCCCGCACCTTCATTTCGGCGTGTACTCCAGGGACTG
>CAZKPR010000205.1:0-3291 GCA_964554685.1 uncultured Leptospirales bacterium
TGGCGAGGAGATCGCCATCGCTTCGCCCCTTTCGCCCGCGCCCGGAACCGCGAAGAAGAAAAAGGAACCGAAACCAAAAAAGGTCCTGGAAGAGGAGCCCCTTGACGATGACATCCCGATGCTGACGCAGGACCAGATCGACGCAAGGATCGACAAGCTGAAAGCGGAGAGATCCCCGGCCCAAAAACAGGAGAAAAAAAGTCCCAGCCTCAGCGACGACAGCGTAAAAATTCTCGACATCGCCCTGGAGAAGGGTTCTCTCGCTGAAGACAAAGACGACAAGAAAGACAAGGATAAAAAAGTAAAATTCTTCCGAGATAACTTCCCCGTCGAATAGACCTTTTCGACAACGAAACAACCGAGCAGCGCGCCAAAAGAAATGCAGCGGCTTCCCATGGGGACGCCGTTTGCTATCATTTCTTCTAAACATCGGCCGCACCCGGCCCTTCGCGCGAGAAGCCATATCAATTTTCACCCAAACCAAACTTTAAAATTGACAAATATTGCAGATTTCATTACAGTAATTCAGGGGACGAAAATATTCATCAGCTTCACTGAATGTGACAGAAAACGGCGCCAGAGGCAGTATGGCGGATGTGACACGGTGGTCACGGGAATTCCCCGGCCAATTACAGAATGTCCCTGCGTGGGGGGGACATTAAAACCACCTGCTCCGTCGTCCCTTTACGCAACATCGGCTGAGGGCCAAGAGGAATCATGGAATTTGACGACATAGTGGTTGAGAAAAACGATATATCGATCGACACGGAGCTCCTCGAAAGCGACCTTCTTTCGATGGGCCAGGTCCTGCCGACAAAACTGTACATAATACCGATACGTTACCGGCCCGTATTCCCGGGCATCATCACGCCGCTTATCATATCACAGGGACGTTTCAGCGAAGCGATAGATCGCGTTATCCACGACACGCGTACAATCGGACTGGTACTCATCAAGGACGATAATAAAGACGAGATCGAGGCGAATGATCTCTTTCGCTTCGGTACCGCCGCCCGCATCCTGAAACGGATCAACCTCCCCGACGGCGGGCTGAACGTTCTTATTAACAGCGTCCAGCGTTTCAGGATTCAAAAAATCATCAACCGTGAGCCTTTTATCGTGGCGCAGGTGGAGTATGTACATGACACAGGAGGGGATAAGAAGAACCTGGAATTCAAGGCCCTTACACGCGAGGTCCTGAGCCAGCTCAAGATCCTTACCGATAATAATCCCCTGTTCAGCGAAGAGATGAGGCTGACCATGCTCAACGTTGACGAGCCGGGAAAAATCGCCGATTTCGTCACGTCTATCCTCACCATAGAAAAGGGTGACTACCAGGATATCCTTGAAACGGAGAGCGTTAAGAAGCGTCTCCGCAAGGTTCTCCAGCTCCTCCACAAGGAAATCGAGGTCCTCTCTGTCCAGAAGCGAATCCAGAGCATCATTAACGACAAAATCGACAGACAGCAACGAGATTTTTTTCTAAGAGAACAGCTCAAGGCCATCAAGATTGAGCTCGGCATCGAGGACGACGACCGTTCCCGGGAAATTAAGGAACTTCGAAAAAAGGTCGAGGAGCTCGGCCTGAGGGGAGAGATCAGGGAAAAGATAGAAGAGGAAATCGCCAAGCTTTCGACGATGGAGGCCGCCTCCTCGGAATATGCGGTCACGCGTAATTACGTCGACACCGCCCTTTCGCTACCCTGGAACATCAAGACCGAGGATTCAATCGACCTGGCAAGGGCCGAAAAAATTCTTAACCGCGACCACTACGGCCTCCTGGACGTGAAAAAAAGGATCCTGGAATTTCTCGCCGTTAAAAAGATCAAACCCGACAGCAAGGGTTCCATAATATGCCTGGTTGGCCCTCCGGGCGTCGGTAAAACGTCTCTCGGAAAATCTATCGCCAAGGCGCTCAATAGAAAATTTTTCCGTATATCCCTGGGAGGAATGCGCGACGAGGCCGAAATCAAGGGGCACCGGAGAACCTACGTGGGCGCCATGCCGGGGAAAATCATCCAGGGCCTGAAAATATCAAAATATCGCAACCCGGTATTCATGCTCGACGAGATCGACAAGCTCTCCCAGAGCATCCAGGGCGACCCCGCCTCCGCGCTCCTTGAGGTTCTCGATCCGGAACAGAACTCGGAATTCAGGGACTATTATATCGACGCGCCCTTCGATCTTTCAGACGTGCTCTTCATCACCACGGCGAACACCACGGACACCATTCCCCAGGTTCTCGCAGACAGGATGGAGATCATCCGCCTGCCGGGATACATCGCAGATGAAAAGTACGAAATTGCGCGCCGCTACCTTCTGCCAAAGCAGCTCGAACAGCATGGACTGAAAAAAAACGCCGTCAGACTTAACAAAAACGGGATCATGTTCATCATTCATCACTATGCGCGAGAAGCGGGAGTGAGGACCCTGGAAAGGCAGATAGAAAAAATTTGCCGCAAGGCCGCGACAAATATCGCAAAGAGTCGCCGCCTTCCCGCCGGCGCCCTGACCCTCAAATCGATACGTGATTACCTGGGAACGGAGCTTTTCACCGATGAATCAATGATAAACATAGATCGCTCCGGCCTTGCGATAGGACTCGCCTGGACACCCCAGGGGGGGGCTCCCCTGGTCATCGAAGCGATCAGTGTATTCAACCGCAAGGAGGGAGGGCTCAAGTTGACCGGCCAGCTCGGCGAGGTAATGAGCGAATCAGCATCCATCGCCTATAGCTACGTCCAGCACCTGCTCCGCGACAGGGACGAGGCGGCCAGGCTCTTCAACGAGAACCTTGTCCATCTTCACGTACCCGCGGGGGCGACCCCGAAGGATGGTCCCTCGGCGGGCATTACCATGGCAACGTCGCTCTACTCCATGGCCACGAATAAAAAAATCAGACCCCGACTGGCCATGACGGGAGAACTTACCCTTACAGGGAGGGTATTCCCAGTGGGAGGCATAAAGGAAAAGGTAATCGCCGCGAAAAAGGCGGACCTCAGGGAGATCATCATCCCGAAAGAAAACAACAAGGACCTTGACGACATACCCGACCACATCAAGCGGGGAATCAGATTTCATCTCGTTGACCAGGTTGAGGAAGTAATCAGCATTGCCTTCGGTGCAAGTTCAAGCAAAAGGGAAAGACCAAAACGAGCAAATAAAAGAAAATAATACCGGAGGAAGAGACCCGTTGGCCGTTACCAATCTGATGCACGATATCAGGTTAATGCCGGGGTAGTAGGCCCTAATAAAGGGGGCGGGAAATTTTCCCGCGGGAATAACAGCCGA
>CAZKPR010000205.1:3301-6339 GCA_964554685.1 uncultured Leptospirales bacterium
ATGCCGCCGGCATAAGCAGCGACGAAATTGTAGCGTACGTGTTGAACAGGGTGCCGCCGAAGTACGTCACCAGCGAACGCGGCCTCCTCCACGGCATACTGGATGCACACTACAAGATACAGCAGCAGGTTGACATCCTCCTGCTCATTTATGAAGCGATAGAAAAAATATCCCACGGTCGTAATTCCAACACGGCGATCACTGAAGTCGCCCGATCGGGCCAGAGTTCCTATTTGCCGCACATTATCGGGCAGATCCTTGAAGAATCCACCCTGTCGGTAATTCCCGATATCGAAGTGGCCCTTCTCCATCAAGGAAAAAAATGCCCCATGCTCGATAGCGCATGGGAAAACCCCTGCATGACCAAGCTTTCCACGAAGGGGCACTACCATTTCTGGCCGCTCTTCGATACGCGGACCATGGGTAATTCAGCATCGGTTCCCTTCATCATCTCGTTCAGTCATCCCCAATGCGATGACCATTCAATTGACATCAGCCTGGAGGTGCTCGGGAAGGCCGATTTCGGCAAATCTCTTTTCATCCCCACCCTGCTCATGAAAACCAGGGATAATCCGGGCCATGGCGAAGGGAAATCGTCATAAACCCGGGAGAGCGCCATGGAAGTTAAGGACGCCATATTCAGCAGAAGGTCCATCCGGGCCTTTACCCATTACCATGTATCCGATGATGAGATACGGAGCGTGATCGATGCCGCACGGTACGCGCCCTCCTGGGCCAACACACAGGCCTGGGAATTCATAGTGGTCCGGGATCGGGAACTGATCCGCCGGGTGACGGAGACCTATTCGGAAACCAACCCCGCCCGAAAATGCTCACTGGCCGCTTCTGCGGTCATTGTCGCCTGCGCCAAAACGAAGGTTTCAGGATGCAAGGGGGGAGTTGAGCGCACCAAGTTCCACGAATGGTTCATGTTCGATCTGGGCATGGCGGTCCAGAATCTCTGCCTGAAGGCACTTGACATCGGCCTCGGCACCGTCGTTGTGGGATCGATGAACCATGACAAATGCAGGGAAATCCTGGGGATCCCCGACGACTTCGAGGCCGTGGTTACCATTCCGATTGGAAGACCGGCATCACCTCCCCACGCGGCGCCGGCGAGGAAAGAATTGAACGACATCCTGCACCTTGACAGGTTCGGGGTGCGATACGACAAGGCGTACTGAGGACCCATGGCAGGAGCCATACCCGAACGTAATGAGATCCAGGAGGCCCACAGGTGGGATTTAAGGCCGCTCTTCTCCACCGATGGCGAATGGGAATCACTTTTTGTCGATACCGAAGTCAATCTTGCCCGGTATAACGACTACCGCGGCCGACTCGGCGAATCGCCCTCCCTGCTTTTAGAGGCCATTGAATTCGACCTTTCACTCTCCCGCTCCATGGAGAGGCTCTATACCTACGCCCATCTAAAGAGTGACGAAGACAAAAGCAACCAGCACTACCTGGGCCTGTACCAGCGAGTCCTGGGCCTCCATACGAGGTCATCGGAGATATCGAGCTTCATGACCCCCGAGATACAAGCGATTCCCGAGGGAACAATGTCCTCGATGATGGAGGACCCATCCCTGGAGGGTTACCGCTTTCATCTTGAACAAATTTTGAGATACCGCCCCCATACGCTTTCCCCCGAGATAGAGCAGATCATGGCGCTGGCGGGAGAAATCGGACGCGCTTCCTTCGATATATTCAGCCAGCTCGACAATGCGGATCTTACTTTCGGATTTCTCGCCGATGAATCCGGCAGGGAAATCGAATTAAGCCACGGTAATTTCAGCACATTCCTGATGAGCAGGGAACGATCTCTGAGAGAGCAGGCCTTTTCCCAGTATTATCGCGCCTACGAATCGCACCGAAATACCATCGCATCGACGCTCCATCACTCGAATAAGCGTGATTTCTTCCATGCGAAGGTAAGGAAGTTCAGCGATTGCCGGACGGCATCTCTCTTTCCCGACAACGTCGATACCGGTGTTTACGACAACCTGGTAAACACGGTAAGGGAAAACCTGGCCCCACTCTTTCGCTACCTTCGCTTCAGAAGGGAGGTCCTTGGCGTTGAAGAACTTCATTTCTACGACACCTACGTTCCGATCGTGAAGGACGTTCCTTTCTCCATGACGTACGAGGAAGCGGTGGAAACCTGCACTGCCGCCCTCACGCCACTCGGTTCTGACTATACAAAGCCCATGAGGCAGGGCCTTCTCGGGGGGTGGGTTGACCGTTACGAGAACAGAGGGAAACGCAGCGGCGCCTATTCCTCGGGATGTTATGACTCTCCGCCATATATATTATTGAACTACCGCGACGATAACATCAACAGCCTGTATACCCTGATACATGAGGCCGGGCATTCCATGCATTCACTGCTGTCAATACGCAACCAGCCCTATGTCTACCATGATTATACCATTTTCGTCGCCGAGGTGGCCTCAACCTTCAACGAAGCGCTTCTGAGCCGCCATCTTCTGAAACGATATGAAGGCGATCACAGGATGACGGCATACATCATCAACAGGGAAATTGACAACATCCGCGGAACGCTCTTTCGCCAGACAATGTTCGCTGAATTCGAGATGCTCACCCATCGGGAGATTGAGGCGAACAGGCCTCTGACCCTCGAGGTAATGCGCGATATCTACCGTGGTCTGCTGGAAATATACTTTGGCGGAGTTCTGGCAATTGATGAAGATCTCACCCTCGAATGCCTCAGGATTCCCCATTTCTATTCACCCTTCTACGTATATAAATACGCAACCGGTATTTCAGCGGCACTTTCCCTCGTAAGAAATCTTCTCGAGGAAGGCCCCCCGGCCAGGGACCGCTACCTTTCCTTCCTTGCCCTTGGGGGCAGCATGTTTCCCCTCGACCAGCTCAGGAAAGCCGGTGTCGACATGTCGGGACCCGAACCGATACTTGACGCCATCGGCTACTTTAATGAGCTTGTAGAACGCCTCATCGGAATGCGCGACCACCTATAAGTTTCGAAAATAAGAAAACTTTTTTCCCGTCCGCGGAAA
>CAZKPR010000206.1:0-6311 GCA_964554685.1 uncultured Leptospirales bacterium
CCCCTGTGTCCCTGCCTGGGCCGGTCTGGAGACCGAGGTGGGAGAGATCAAGGGAAAGGAGGGGATGTCGACCCCCGAGGAGGCCCTCTTCCTCATCCAGGGCCTGAACGCCCATGACATCTTCCCCGACTGGATCGCCCTGAACAACGGAACCACCCACGGCATCGAGGAAAGCGACGCCGGCATCCAGGTTGACCTTACCGCCGCCATCCACAAGGCCATCGCGCCCTACAATGTCTCCGGCGCCCAGCACGGTACCTCGGGAAACAGCTCCGAACGGCTCCGCCGTATCGCCAGGGAAACCAACACCACGAAGGCGAACGTGGCCACGGCGCTCCAGATGATCTCATGGGGCCTGGAGGTGAACGACTACGGCAACGCCATTCTCGACGAGAACAAGAAATTCCGGAAGGTGAAAGACAGCGGCGTCACCGAGGAGATGTGGGAAAAGATGGTCGCCTACGCCGCGGAGAAGGGATGGAAGGCCGGGGATTACAAGAAGCTGAACCTTCCCTTCGAGAACAGGCTCACGGGCCTCCCCATCGACGTGCGGGAGCGGATGGCGAAAAACGTCGAGGAATTCGTTTACCGGATCCTCGTGGAGGTGTTCAACGCGAAGGACACGGCTCCCCTCGGCATCGAGGCGATCCTGAAGGCGAAATCATTCGACCTGGGCCCCAAGGCGAAGCGGATCGAGGAACCGAAGGAATGGACGAAGCAGAAGATCGCCGAGAAGGTGAAGGCCCTGGAGGTCAGGGCGCCGGACACATCCGGGAAGGACTACAGCGACTGATCCTGGAGCGTAACTTTTTCCGGCATGGCGATTCATACTCCGGGAAACCGGCATTATTGCATGAGAGAGGACGGGATGAAGGGACTGGGAATCATAGTGATGTCAGCGATGATCCTCACGGCGAGCGGGGTCCTCGCGGTGATTCTCGATTTCAGCGGGAAGTACGTGAAGCTTCCCACGGTAAGGGACCCATGGTGCGGACGGTCGATCGAGCTTAAAAAACTGCGGCTCAACAGGTACCGGATATCCTGGGAACTGCTCACCGGGGAGATAACCGTGGCGGATCTCGTGGGCAAGCTTGACGGCGACACGCTGGATTTCCGTAGCAAGGGATACGGCTACACCTACACCCTGACCGACAACAAGAAAAAGCTCGTCGTCACCCTCGAGGATCCGAACAAGAAAGTGGTCTGCGAATTCAACCGGGTGCCAGGAGAAAAATGACCCCCCGGGACGCCCTCATCGAAGGCCCGCGATATGCCTCACCTGGGCGGCCAGGTTCGTGACGTAGGCGTTCCGCTCCTGGAATATCGCGCCGCTTTCATCGTACTCGATCCGCGTCATCGTCTCCACGGTCCTGTCGATATCACCATTCTCGTCATCCAGGTAGCGCTCGATGAGACCCCGGTACTCCGCCGTGGCGGCGCGTGAATCACGCAGGTACCGCGCCGCGTCCTCCCCGGTAAAGACCCACCCGTGGCCGATACAGAGAAGATCCGGGTCAAGGGAGATGATCCTCTCCAGTGACCTCACGTACTCGTCGTACGAGGAGAGAAATTCCACCTGCACCCCCTCGCCCCACCTGCCCTGGGGCACCCCCGCCGCCTCGCCGGGGAAGAGGGCCCGCGCCTCGGGCAGGTAAAACGAAAGGGAGTCCCTGGTGTGCCCCGGCGTGGCGCAGACGCGGCAGGTCATCCCTCCAAGGTCAAACTCGTCGCCGTCCCGCAGGGGAACATCGACGGCCACGGAACGGATCGAAACGTCCTCTACGCCGGCGATCTCGCCGAAAAGGGGCCTCTGGATCTCGCTCAGCCGGTTCATCATCGCCAGCACCGATTCCCTGGCGAGGAGCTCACCCACCCGCTCGTGGGCACCCAGCCTCAGGCCCGGTATTCGGCTCACCAGGTAGGGCGCCGCTCCCAGGTGATCGTAATGCGAGTGGGTGATGAAGAGGTAATCGAGATTCAGGGTTTCGCCGAGGTGTTCACGTATCGATTGAAGGTAGAGGGGAGCCATGAGATTCATCCCCGCCTCGATCATCAGGTTCTTTCCGTCCCCACGCACCAGGTATCCCGGGTAGAAGGGGTTCGCGACGGCGGTGATCCTTTCGTTGATGGCTCCCCTGGCCAGCTTCTTCATGTGACGGCTCCAAAAACTTTTTCCCGTCAAACAGCCCCTCCATCGTCCTGTCAAATAGTTTTTTCTCGCGTTCACGCCTGTCCGCCGCGTTCCCTGGAATCGACCGGCAAGTGCGATCGACCCTGGCTGACCCGGGAAGGATTTTTTTCTTGATGGAAAGGGCAGACGGTGTATGATGACTTCCGGAGCGGGAACCGGATGGTAACCGCGCGACAGGATCTTCACGTGAGCATTAACAAAACGCGAAACATATACACCATCGACGACACGCTGATTCGTGCGGGGTACGTGTTTCTCGCCTTTTTCCTGCTCGGCGTCGCCGCCCTCGCCCGTAACTGGGCCACCATCCCCGATGAAAAGAAACCGGTATCAGTGACACTCGTGGCCGCCGCGGTTATCCCCACCGCCATTTTTCTCTCCATGGGTTATCTTTTAAGAAAACGGGAACGGATAATCGCGTCGATACTTGGAAGGCTTGAGCTCGCCCTGGAGACTTCAATCCAGTCCCTGGTCGCGAGCACGGGCCACTCCCGCGCCGCCGTTGAGCACGCAATCGGCGTCATCAACAGGAGGAACCTCGGATTCTACGTGTGGGACCGGAACACCGGGGTGATCGCCGACGCGCGGCTGAACCGCACCATGGTCTCCGTGGACAGCTGCGCGCACTGCGGGAACCAAATCGGCACCACCTTCCCAGCCCTGGCCAACGAGATCCCCAAGTGCCCCTACTGCGGCACCTCCCTGGACGTCAGCCACTGGAACGCACTGAAATTCAAGGCCATCGAAAGCATAAAAAATGAAAAGGAACACCAGGCGATCATGAACGGCCCGGGACCGGGCGGGGAGGCGGCAGCTCACGATTTCTCGATTGGCATATTCGTGATACTCCTCCTGCTCTTCTGGCCCGGGGCGGTCATCTACGCCGCGGTAAAATATAACGGCGGCCGACGGACGTGAACACACGTCGCCCGTAAGGATACGGGCATCCATCAGGGAGGTGCGTACCCATGCGTGGAACAGGATCGAAACACCTCATCCTTCTCCTTGCCGTGGCGGGATTTGTGCAATTGGCCGTCCCCGGGGCCGCGGAATCCCGGTGGATCACCGCGGAAAAGGGGCTGCGCATGAGGGAAGCCCCGTCGGAAACCGCGAAAATCATAACCCTTGTACCCCAGGGGACCGAGGTCACCTTTATCGGCGAGGATGATCGCGAGATGACCATAGGGGGCGCGAAGGGCAAATGGACAAAGGTGTCATGGCAGGGCCGGGAGGGATGGGCCTTCGGCGGGTTCCTCTCGACGTCGGCACCCGGGGGGTCGGTGGCGTCTTTGCTTCCCGCGGGAGAGTGGTGGATGCTCACCACTCACAAGGGAAAAGACGTGATCTTCCGTCCCTGTTTCGCCGACACCCCGTCGATACGGGTTGACCGCGGAAGCAGCCGAATCCATTTCAGCATGGGCCAGGAGGACCTGATCCTTGAAATACTCAGGGCGACCAGGGACGCTGACGGCTCCCAGCAGATCCTGGAGAAGCCGGAATCGGGACGCTCGAACCATACCGCCGTCGTACGTCTCCTCAGGGGGGGCACCATCACCGAGTGGGAAAACCTCGACGGCATGGGGGGCAGCCACGGACGTTTCGTGGAATCGCGCTTCCTTTCAAAATACAAAACCGTCAGGGAAAAAGACGGGAACTGCGGCGAGCCATGAGGCGAGGTTCGGGACCGATAACTATCGGCCCATGGCCTCAAACGGAGTGCGCAGCGTAAATCAACCGATAACTATCGTTTCCAACGCCTGGTTTTCTGGACTCAGGTCACAACAATACCGATAACTATCGCCCATCTGCCCTCAAAAGGTGCGTTCAGAGCAAAAACACCGATAACTATCGCCTCTGGCACCCACACTAAGGGGTCAGAGCAACCCATTATCCTCGGCAAAGGCGACGAGGGCCATGGCGTTGAGCACCGCCTTCGGCACGAAAGAAGAGATCACGACATACTCCTGCTCCTTTTCCCCGCCGGGAGTTGACTCGGAGCAGTGGGGATTTCCACCCGAGGGGCCGAGGCCGTCAAGAGTGGGGACCAGGTCCCAGGTGAAATTTCCGTCGGATAGCCCTCCCCGCATCTCGGTTTGCGCCTCGCCCCCGAGGAGGCGGGCGGCTTTCCGCCATGTCGCGAAAAGGCCCGCCGTCCCGGGGTTATCCGGCCATGCGGGAACCCGCCGCACCAGATCAACGCTGGTTTCGCAGGGCACACCCCCCTCGGCGCTCCTCACCGTGGCAAGGCCGTCCAGGGCCATGATCTCCGCCACCGCCCCTTCAAAGATAGCGGGATCGAAGGCGCGCATTTCCACCCGGGCCTCGGCATGGTGAGGTACCCGGTTGATCTCCGTGCCCCCGGAGACGCTGCCCACGTTCACCGTGAGGCCCGCGCCGTAATCGGTCATCTTCTCCAGCCTGGTGACGAGGTCCGCCATCTGCCTGATGGCGCTCGCGCCGCTCCCATGGGCGGCGCCGGCGTGGGCCCCCTTTCCCTCGACGGTGACGGCGAACTCCGCCCTCCCCTTCCGCGCCGTAACGAGGCCATGATCGTTCCCGCGGGAGATACCCGCCTCGAAGACCAGGCAGGCCAGGGCGATGCTGCCCCCGGCCGGGGCCAGTCGCTCCGCGCAGAGTGCGCCGAAATCGTCCGATTCGGTCTCTTCCGACGCGTCGAAGAGAAGTTCCCAGGAGAGCGCATCGAAGACAGCCGGGGCTTCCCGGCCCAGGGCCTCCATCGTCATCAGCATCACCAGGGTCCCACCCTTGATGTCCACGGTACCGGGTCCGTAGGCCCGGTCCCCGGCGACGCGCCAGCGGAAATCATTCCTCTCCTCCTCTTCGGGAGAGAAGACCGTGTCAAGGTGGGAGACGCAGGCCACGGTGCGCCTTGATCCGCCGGGCCGGTGAAGGAGCAGGTGACGGCCGTAACGCGGGTTCACCGAGGGTATACGCTCCGCGGTGAATCCATTTTCGCTGAAGAGTTCGGCGGTATAGTCCCCCAGGCGGTCCACGCCGCCGGGGTTCCGGGTATGGGAATTGATGCCCACCATCTCACGGAGGATCCCGAGGTAGCGGGGCATACCCCCCTCGAGGCGGGATCGGATGGCGTCGGCGGTGTCACGGGTGAAGAGGCTCATCGTTGCAGCGGTCCCCCATGGGCGATGATAGGGCGGGGAGGAAACCAGGCGTCAAGCCATAATTCATTACCAGGCGCGAACGCCCTTGATCATCTGCATTATATTACGCCATTATTCCTTGACATAATCCCCGCGCTCCCCCCATACTGGGGCCGCCCCGTCGGGGCCAGATCACGCGGGAGCTCGCCATGGAAAAACGACGGACCCCGGGCCTCGACCCGGTCAGCATCGAGGCCACCACCCTGCCCGACGCCTGGTTCCAGGCGGTCTACCTCTGCCTTGAACGAGGGCGCGACTTCACCATCGACCGCGGCTCCTACGCCGGGGAGAAGCGCCTGGAGTTCGATTACATCACGGTTCGGATAAAAAAACCGGGGGAGCGACCCCTCCTGCCCCAGATACCGGGCCAGTACAACCTTCCGAACCCCGTGGCGGATGACTACCTGGACGGGTATCTCCCTTACCTGATGACCGGCGAGGCGAAGCCGGGGGAATCCTACACCTATGGCCAGCGAATCTGCCGCTACGAGATCCCCTTCGGCGGTCCCGACAGCTTTGACGGCCCGGAGTTCCGGGACATCCTTATCCAGGACCGCAAGGCCTGGGAGGACCGGAAGATCATCACCCTCGAAGAGGGCAGGGCCTTCCTGAACCAGATGGAGCTCCTCATCTGGACCTACAAGAACAGGGGACACCGGAACAACCAGATGGTCCTCCAGGTGGCACACCCCTCGGACATGCTCCTTCAAGACCCGCCCTGCCTCCGCCTCATCGACACGAGGATCCAGGACGGCCGGCTCAACTTCATCATCTACTTCCGCTCCTGGGACCTCTGGGGGGGGTTCCCGGCGAACCTGGCGGCCTTGCAGATGATGAAGGAGTACATCGCCTCCGAGGTGGGGGTGGAAGACGTCGAGATCATCGACGCGTCGAAGGGCCTTCACATCTACCAGTACGTGTGGGAGCTTGCGGAATGCATA
>CAZKPR010000207.1:0-1446 GCA_964554685.1 uncultured Leptospirales bacterium
GGGCGTTGTCAAGAGCCTCTACTGGACCGCGGCCGTTTGCAGCGGTGTGTTCTTCCCTGCCGTCAACCATTACCTTGATGGTGGCCTCGCATGGCAGTTTTTTCTGACCCTCCATCTCGCTGATGACCCGGAAGCCCTTAAGAGTGAAAAAGGGGCGATAATCTCCCGTCGCCTCGCGTAGAAGAAGTTCGAATGATCCCTCTGCCGCCTCGAACTGGTACCCCTTGTCCTCAAGAACCTTGATTTTCTGGAGGAGATCAGCCGGGAGTGTTACCTTTTTTTTCAGATCGATGCCCATTTCCCGGGCCTTGAAGAGAATGTTGCTTTTTCCGGAAAGCTCTGAGACCAGTACTTTGCGCCTGTTCCCCACCTCCTCGGGGTTCACGTGCTCGTAGGTCCTGGTGTCCTTTTCGATTGCTGATACATGCACACCGCCCTTGTGGGCGAAGGAATTGTCTCCCACGTAAGGCGCACGTTCGTCGTGCGCCAGGTTTGCCAGCTCACTGATAAGGCGGCTCGTCTCTGTCAGGTGGGGGAGGGATTCAGCCGCAGCACATCGGTAACCCATCTTGAGGACCAGGCTTGGTATCAGGGTCATGAGGTTGCAGTTTCCGCATCGTTCGCCGTATCCATTGGCGGTACCCTGGACGGAAACCGCACCTGCCCTCAGGGATGCAATGGAATTGGCGACGGCAACTCCCGCATCGTTGTGAAAATGAACGCCAAGGGAGAGTCCCGTTGAAGTCGTAATTCTTTCGATTATTCTTGATACGTCATGAGGCAAGGCGCCTCCGTTCGTATCGCACAGCACGATCATCTCGGCCCCGGCCTGTTCTGCCCGGGAGATCAATCTAAAGCAGTAATCCTCATTCGAAAGGAACCCGTCGAAGAAATGTTCCAGGTCAACGAAGACCCTTCTTTTTTTATCCCTGAGATAAGAAATGGTATCGTGCATCATTTCCAGGTTCTGATCGAGGGTTACGTTCAGGGCACGGGCTACGTGAAAGTCCCAGGCCTTGGCAACGATTGTGATGACCGAGGCCTTCGAGTCGACCAGGGCCTGAATGAGGGGGTCTTTCGCGCAGGAGACCCCCTTTCTCCTTGTGGATCCGAAGGCGACAATTGTTGAATGTTTGAGACCCTCCCTGCGTATTTCCCTGAAGAACTGGTCGTCCTTGGGATTTGACCCGGGCCAGCCGCCCTCGATATAATCTACCTTGAGCCTGTCAAGGGCACCCGCGATAAGCAGCTTGTCATTGAGTGAAAATGATATCCCCACGGTCTGGGCCCCGTCCCGGAGAGTGGTATCGTATATGGTGATTTGTTCTTGAGGCATTTCTATGTACCAGAACACAAGGGATAAAAAAAAAACAGCATGTTGTAACATGGGTTTATCTTTTTGAAAGAATTTTTAACCCCACTGTTAAATTCGCTTTGGGGGGGAAA
>CAZKPR010000207.1:1456-6223 GCA_964554685.1 uncultured Leptospirales bacterium
CTATGTACCTGAACTCAAGGGCTTCAAACAGATCAGCATGGTGGTACCAGGGGTGATCTTATTGCAAGGATTTTTTACGCCTCTGGGTCCATGGCGATGCGGTGGTCACATTTATAGTTGACGCCGTGCTGGATATCAATTACGACTCCATGCATCACAAGTGATACAATGCGGAGAAAGGGAATGGACTATTTCAAGGACATCGTGAAGGGGATGGCCATTGGCGTGGCGAATATTATCCCAGGGGTTTCAGGAGGGACCATGGCCCTGGTGCTGGGCATCTATGAACGCTTGATCAGGTCCCTGCACAGCATATCGGGGCAAACGGTCAGGGCCTTCGCCGGCCTGTTCACGTTCAGGCGTGCGGGGTTCAATGCATTCAGGGAAGAACTGAAGAGAATTGACGCGTGGTTCCTTTTCCGCATTGGCGCGGGGGCGATCATCGCGATCGTCGCCCTGGCGAAAATCATGACCCATCTCCTGGAATACTGGCATGACCCGACCTACGGTTTCTTCTTCGGCCTGGTCATGGTTTCTGCCGCCGCTCCATGGAAGCTGATGAAAAGACGCGGCATTGCGGCAGTGCTCCTTATGATTCTTTCGGCGGGTCTCCTGGTCGGCATCTCCGGGCTTTCATCAGGAGAACAACTCGTTGAGAAGGCGCGGGTGAAGCAGGAGCTGGCTCTCGCCGGTAAGAGCGATGCAGCGGGAAATGGTTCTCTTGGCGGGTTGGACCCCTGGAGGGCGGGATGCATGTTTCTCATGGGTGCCGTATCGATTTCCGCCATGATCCTTCCAGGAATCAGCGGGTCTTTCCTCCTGCTCCTGATGGGAGGATATTTCGATATATTAAAGGCAATCGCGCTTCGCGATCTTCCCGTCCTGGCTGTCTTCAGCGCGGGATGTCTGGTGGGCGTGCTTCTCTTCAGCCGTCTCCTGGAACTCCTTCTCAGGAAATGGCACGACCAGACCATGGCCTTTCTTGTGGGGCTCGTGCTCGGTTCCCTCTGGCTGATATGGCCCTTTAAAACCTCGGAAACCGTTGGTTCGGAACGAGTGTATCTTGAAAACACGATTCCCCTGACTCTGGGAACCAATGAGCTTCTCACCATTGCAGCGTTTATTGTTGGCTCTCTGATTGTTCTTGCGCTCATGAAAATCGAAAAGAAAGAAGATGCACCGGGAAAATAAGATAAGAAAGGTGTATGGGGCGTTTGTCTTTACGGAGTAGTACTTAGGGGAATTTTTTTCGATGCTGATCTAGCAGCGCCGGGAGAAACCGGTTCAGGTCTTCGATGATGATGTAATCGGATACGTCGAAAATGGCGGCCTGGGGGTCCTTGTTCACCGCCACGATCAACTGTGATCCTTTCATGCCGGCAACATGCTGCTGGGAGCCGGAAATGCCGCAGGCGAGATAGAGGCGGGGAGACACGGTCTTGCCCGTTACCCCCACCTGGCGGGAATGGGGGAGCCATTTCAGGTCGCAGATGGTCCTGGAAGCCCCAACCGCGGAGTTGGGGAAGAGCCTTGCCACGGCAGTAACCAGCTCGAGGTTCTCTTTTGTTCCGATTCCCCTTCCCGCGGCGACGATCACGTCCGCCTCCTCAAGGCGCTCCGTATCAACATCCGTTTCCTCGATCGAGAGGGGAGTCACGGGAGAAGTTTGGCCGGCCATGCGGATCTCAACGTTCCCCTTTGCGATGGTGCTGCCGGCTTCCGGGGGAGGGTATGATCCGGGCAGGACTGTGAGCACCGCAGGCGCGGTATTGATTGAAAGCTCGGCATGTATCTTCCCGTTATACATCGAACGCAGGAAGATATCACCGTCCTTCTCACGCCTGAACGATTCGACCGCCGTGATGCAGAAAAGCCCAGCAGCCGTAGCGATACGGGCCGCGACCTGGCATCCCCGCATGGTGTGGGAAAGACAGATATAGCGGGGGGAAAACTCCCCAACCAGGTTAAGGCACTCTCGCGCAAGGAGTTCGGAATTGGGGTAGCGTAATGATTCATGCGACAGGGCGATCACGCGGCACCCGTAGCCGGACAGCACCCGCGCCTCTTCGCCCGGATCTTCACCGGCGAGAATAGTGATTATCTCACCCGGCCTATCAGAAGAGATCTCCCGGGCGAAGGAGATCAACTCTGCAGCCGAGGCAGGGATCCTTCCGGAGACGGTATCGATTACCGCGAGAATCGTTTCCATCGTGCCAACCCTATAAAAGCGCCCTTTCATGGAGAATGGAAAGGAGCCGCACGGCCTTGTCCTCCGTGGTTCCTTCAATTATGGTGCCCCTGGTGGATCGCTCGGGACAGGAGAGCCCGATCACCCTCTCGGAAGGTACGGCGGGTGCGATATCCTCGGCGGGTATCGTTACAATCGGCTGCTCCTTTGCCCGGAAAACATTGGATAATGAGGGGTATCGAGGGCGATTGATACCGGACTGGACGGTCAGGAGACAGGGAAACGGCAATAACATCCGTTCACTCATTCCGCCTTCCATCTCGCACTTCACGGCAATTGTCCCGGACTCCCTATCCAGCCGTTCCTCCATGACCGCTACGGCGCAGGGAATGTCGAGGAGCGCGGCCACGAGGGGTCCCGTCTGGCACTGCATGTCGTCTTCTGCCATGACTCCCGCAAAAATCAGATCGTACCCGAACGGTGCGGCGTATCCCGCGATAAGTGAGGCCGTGCGACCGGGGGGTACATAACCTTCCTCGTCGAGCAAGATGTGTACGGCGTTGTGTGCTCCCTTCTCGAGGCATTTTTTCAGTGTCGAAGTGTACCGATAGGGACCGACGGAAAGCGCGTCAATGGCGACATCACTGAAGGTCTCTCTGATAAGTACCGCTTCTTCCAGGGCGTACTCGTCGTAGCGGTTCATCCTGAAGGCGACGGGACCGTCCGTTCTCACCGCTGTTCCGCCTGAGGCTATCTCCACCGGGGATTCATTGTCCGCAACCTGTTTCACGCACACCAGTATCTTCATATTATTTTCCGTCGGGAGCGAGCCACGTTCCACCGGCATATCGTTCCCGCATGGCTGAAAGCCGCTCCTTTATTCTGCCATATTCCTCCTTTTTTCCCAGGAGCCATTTCACATGTTCCTTCCTGCCTTCCTCGCCGAATTCAGGGTGGAAGTAATAAAAATCCAGGCTATCGCCTTCGATGCGGGCCCTCGACCTGCAGAGCGCGCATTCAAGGGAGCCATCACGCAATCTGAAGAGATCGGATTTGCAACGGGGACATCTTCCCGGGATGGGACCCGGCGTTTCGTCTTCAAGAAGGGAGGATATCATGCGCCCGATCCTAGCAGGGAAATTATCCTCCAGCGCAACCTCCCCGGGATGGGTGCCGTGAAAAAGCTCGATTGACCGGATGTCCAGGCCGAGGGCCGCGACCTGCGCGACAAGAGCGGTATCGGCGTAACCCCGGTAGTCTTCCCTTCCAAGAGTGAGGGCCACGGCCGCTTTAGTTATCCCGAACCGGAGCTGATAGGGGGAAGACTGGAGAGCGCGGTCCGCCACCATTTTCATTATCCCCACGGGCCCCAGCACGTAGTTGGGCACGGCGAAGATGATCGCGTCGGCACCGCTCATTTTTTCCAGAAGCCATTCCATGTCGTCGGGGATGGTGCAGTGTATCCCCGGCATGAGGCAGGCATAGCATCCCTTGCATGGAAGAATGGATAGGTGAGGAAGGCGGATCATGGAGAGATCCCAGCCTTTCATGCCCTCTGCCGCTGCCTTGACCACGATCTCGCAATTTCCCGTACGGCGGCAGGAACCGATAATTCCGAGCAACTGTTTATTCGCCATGCATTCCTCGCGGTGCGGGTGTTCAGGACGACCCTGACTCACCGATAGAAGGTTAATAGCAGGGGGAAATCCCTGTCAATAAAAAAATAGCGAACGCTCGTTTTTTTATTGACTGATTTATATCCAGGTGATGTATGGATAATCGGTGAGAAAATGAGCCTGCTCTATTTTATTCGACATGGCCAGGCCTCCTTCGGAAGGGACAACTATGATGAGCTTTCGGAGCGAGGACGAAGGCAGTGCGCCCTTCTGTGCCGGCATTTCGACGCCCGAGGGGTACGGTTTGACGTCATTTATACCGGCACCCTTGCCCGGCACAAGGAGACCGCCGATGCGCTCCTTCCTGTCCTTGCCGGGACACGCCTCGGAGACATGCCAGTACGGCATGAGGGCCTTGACGAATATCCCACAGAGGGGATATTCCGTGCCCTCGCGCCTGAAGCGATCAGACAGGACCCCTCCCTCGGAGATGAAATACCCCGGCTCATGGAGGATAGGCGTTCCTTTCAAAGAGTCTTCGAGGCGGTCATGTCGCTCTGGGCCGCGGGAATGCATGATATGCCAGGGGTCATTACCTGGAAAGAATTCTCCGCCCGGGTCAACGGAGCGATCGCAGAAATAATGAAACAGCATGGTTCGGGTAAAACCGTTGCCGTCTGCACCTCGGGAGGGCCAATTTCCGTTGCCGTGGGGAATGTTCTCGGGCTTTCCGCGGGAGGGACGATGAGGGTCGTGGAGCAATTGGTAAATTCATCCGTATGCAGGTTCAAGTGTACGGAATCGAGGATCATGATGTACACGTTTAACGAATTTGCGCACCTGGAGGGAGAAAAGGATCCATCGCTTATTACGTACCGATGAGGAAGACCGCCCGTGACCAGGATTGAAATGGATATAATAAAGCGTATCATACTAACGCATCAAGGAGGAAAAGATGGATTT
>CAZKPR010000208.1:0-6218 GCA_964554685.1 uncultured Leptospirales bacterium
GTTATGTCGCTATTGTTCACGAAAAATGGCCCTGGGCCGTGTACAAGACTCCGCGAATGGATGCGTATATCGGCATTATACTCTCCTCGCGATCAACTCGGTCGATGAAAGATGAAACCTCCGGTCATGTAGTCATCGCCTGAACTCAAATGGGAGGAAACCATGAGCGACACCAGCGCGTTATATACCTACACCCACCTTCCCGAGGAAAACATCCTTCTGTTGAAGCTGAAACCGGCAGCGATCGACAAGGATACCGCATCGGCTATATACGACGGGTATTCAGGTGAAAAGCAACTTCCCGACTTCTCTGATTTCATAATGGACGCCAGCAGTGTGACGGAAATAAGCAACCCCGCCATCGGGATTCTGATGAAATCTTTGTCGATCATGAAAAAGGCCAAGGGATACCTTGTCCTTGTATTAAATGATCTGTTTTTACAGAAGGTAATGGTCGAGCACCCGGAGATGTTTAATTATCTTGCCGTGTTCAATTCAATCGAGGAAGCAAAGGCATTCATCGCGAAATCGAGGAAATAAGCTCGCGGGATCGCCTTCCGACGAAGCCCCCCGACGGACTGACCTAGGAGTGATTTCCGTGCAATGTCGAAGAGAGGCCCTCGAGAAGTTCCATCACCTTTTCCGTCAGTGAAATTGATAGCGTGGCGGTACCGCAGCTTGGCGTAAGCAGGGAGCGTTCAAGTATCGCCTCCTCGCCCAGGCCCCTGCCCTCCAGGCGTTTTACATGCCCCCTGAAGCTTTTTTCAATGCTCTTTCCGTCCGCCTTCTCGATTTTTTCCTTCAGGGTCGGCACGATTCCCCAGGCGATGGTTCCGCCCTTTTCGATGAACGCGTTGATCCGGCGCGAGGTGATAAATTTATCCGCGATGATATCATCCGCGGCGTCAAAACTGATGATGTCGAGATCAAGGTCCATGAGATCATCCCAGTCGGCGTTCCCGCAGCAATGTGTGCCGGCAAGGCCGCCTTCGCTCTTTATCGCGTTGATGATTTCACGGAAGGAGCCGGCGACCAGGTCCTTATCCACGGAATAGAATCCTGAACCGATTATCGAAAGAGACGGTTCGTCGAAAAAAACAATCGGCGTGCCGGTGTTTTCCTTGAGCTTTCTCGTCTGCCACCGGGCGTTCATTGCGCAGCATTTCACCACGGCGTCAAATAGATCGGGCTTGTAAAGCGCGTACTTGCCGTCCACGGCGTCGGTCATGAGGCCGAGGGTAAGCGGTCCCGATATCTGTCCTTTGAGTGCCCGGGCCTCCGCCGCCTTCCCTGCTCGGACCGAATCAAGAAAACACTCGAAACCCGCAGCATGGCTTTCATCGAGTCCGAAATACTCGATGTCTTCCTCGATGAATTTGGTGTAAAAGCGCTCAAGTTCTCCCGCGAGGTCCCTGGACGTGTCAAATCCAACCTTTCTGTTTTCATGATCAACGACCAGGCAGGGAAGCGCCCTGCTGTATTGAACGTTCATATCCTCAAGAAAGTCCCTCCGGGGCAGCTGGGGCCATGCGGGGATATCCTTCAATCTCCTGAATACGAGACCGCACGCCTCCTCCGGGTCCGTGTGGGGGAAACTTCCGATCACCGTTGCCGATGCTTTCGGTGTGAAATTCATGATAGTACCTCGTCGAGCGCCGGAGGGGTGTCATCACGATTGTCCCCACGCGGTCACCTGCCATTTTTCCCATTGTCAGCAGTTTTTTATTCGTTACTTTTTTGTAAACAACAATTTACCCCGGCCATTAAACTAAAGAAAATCGATCGGTCATTTTCCACTTGCATTTCTCTATCGTGGCAGATAGCATTTGTCGAATCGAAAGGGGAGGGAACTCCCCGGAAACACGCCACGAATACAGGTCGACAGGCCCATGACCGCGCAGCTGGCACTCAACCTCATCGGGGGTATCGGCCTTTTCCTTTTTGGCATGACCCTGATGTCCGACGGCCTCAGGACCCTCGCGGGAGATTCCCTGCGTCGCGCCCTCGCCAGATTCACCGGAGGAAAAATCACCTCGGTCCTGTCGGGTGCTTCCGTCACTGCCCTGATACAATCATCTAGCGCGACAACCTTCGCGACGATCGGTTTCGTCAGCGCAGGTCTCATTACCTTCGAACAGTCGATCGGCATCATCCTGGGCGCAAACCTGGGGACCACGAGCACTGCATGGATCGTCACGTTGCTCGGCTTCAAGGTAAAAATCAACGTCATCTCCTATCCCCTAATCGCCCTCGGGGCCATCATGCGTCTTGTCAGCAATCACCGATATTCAGCACTCGGAATAGTCATTGCCGGGTTCGGCATGATATTCGTCGGCATCGAAATGATGCAGGAAGGGATGTCATCAACGGCTTCAACCATCAACCTCTCCATGTTCCCCGGCGGGACCATCCCTGAACGGCTCTGGCTCCTCGGCGTGGGCGTGGTCATGACCGTGGCCCTCCAGTCATCGAGCGCCGCGATAGCCATAACCCTTGCCGCCCTCAATG
The DNA here is from genome assembly GCA_964554685.1 of uncultured Leptospirales bacterium. GTDB lineage: Bacteria > Spirochaetota > UBA4802 > UBA4802 > UBA5550 > RBG-16-49-21. The sequence continues at coordinate 2,509 of CAZKPR010000208.1, forward strand.
CCGGCACGATTTCCATTCTCCAGGCGTCCGTTCTCGCGATCGGGCAGAACATCGGCACCACATTCATCGCTTCCTTTGGAGCGATCGGCGCCACCACGCAGGCGAAACGCACCGCCCTTGCGCACGTTGCGTTCAATCTCTTCACCGGTGCGGGCGTCTTTGTCCTAATCCCGTGGTTCCTTCTTGCATCCCAATGGGTATCCCTTCGTTTCGGCCAGGGCGAAGCCGTCATCACGCTCTCTGCCTTCCATACCATGTTCAATCTCGCGGGAGTGATTGCCATCCTCCCCTTCACATCACCCTTCGCCCGGTTCATCACCTGGGTGCTCCCCGAGCGCGGCCCTCTCCTCACGAGACATCTTGACGACTCGGTGCTCATGGTCCCCCAGGTGGCCCTGGAAACCGCGCGGCGGACCCTGGCGGAAATCGCCGGCTACGTGATCGCCCACATGGTCTCGCTCTTCAAGGGCTACGGCCAGGCGGCCAGGACCGGGGAAATGCTCGTCACCGCCGAACGGGCACTGGACCGAACGCGCGAATTCCTGAAGGGCATTCGTTCATTCAATAATTCACCGCTCCTGCACGAACGCCATGCCAACATTATACACTCCCTCGATCATTTATACCGGCTTATCGGGGCCTGCCGCGAGTCCGGTCATCTCAGGTCCGTTATTGCCGACCCCCAGCTCTCCGACATCGCCATCAATTTTTTCGATCGCGTCGAGTCGCTTCTTGCCTGGCTTTGTGGAGAGAATAGTGATGACCCCCGCCGCCAGGTTGAGGAGGCCTCTCTCTCCATCGCCGGGATACGCAAGGAGCAGAGGAAGGAGATCCTGAACAAAACTTCAATGGGGGAGATCGACACCGAGACTGCTTTCTCGATCATCGAATCGATGCGATGGCTTGACAGGGTTGCCTTTCACATCTGGAGGTCCGTGGTTCACCTGGAGGATATCGGGGAAGCGGCAAGTGGCAATGAACTGCATAAATAACAAGGGAGGGACCACTGGATTGTGATGATAACGGTTGCATGGGTCCTTCGGCTGCATTACTGAAATAAAAACTATTGACAAACTGTTGCCCCGTTGTTCACTGGAAAAAATCCATGTGAGGGTTAGCGCCATACTACACAAAAACGTCATCACTGATTTCTCACCCTGGGCCGTAGATCCGATAATTGACGAGAGCGCCTGTGTTCACCCCCTCGGCGCCGTGATAGGAAACGTGATCATCGGCAAACGCGTCCTCGTCTCCCCCTTCGCCTCCGTGCGCGGTGACGAGGGCCAGCCATTGCACGTGGGTGACGATTCCAATGTCCAGGACGGGGTTATCATCCACGCCCTTGAAACCTTTCACAACGGAACGCCAAAAGAATCGAACATGGTCGAGGTCGGTGGAAAAAAATACGCTGTCCATATCGGATGCCGGGTTTCCCTCGCCCACCAGGTCCAGGTTCATGGCCCCTCCGCCATCGGCGATGACACCTTCGTCGGGATGCAATCCCTGGTGTTCCGGTCTAAGGTCGGATCCGGGTGCGTGATCGAGCCAGGTTGCACCATCATGGGAGTGTCCGTCCCCTCCGGACGCTACGTCCCGGCGGGAACGGTGCTGAACGACCAGGCAAAGGCGGACGCCCTCCCCGCCATCACTGACGCCTATCCGTTGAAAGACCTGAACGCCGGCGTGGTGCATGTCAATACCAGCCTCGCCGTTGCGTATGCCAAGGCGGGAATCAAGTAGGACCCTGTTCTTTCCCCTATTGGATGCTCATCGGCCAGACGGTCTTCGTTCGGGAATCGAACGGGGCGGAATTTTTTTCGCCGCAAATTCCACTGTGAGATACAGTCCGCAGTAGCAATGGCCGTATTCCTCCTGGTCCGGTCGGCAATAGGCGCAGGGGCATAGTATGTCTGCATCGAGTTCACGGGTACCCACGGCGTCCCGGCAGGGACAGGAGTAATACCCGTACCGATTATGGTTCTTCGTCAGGCCCTCGTACAGCATTTCCAGGAATTCCTTATCCGCGTTAAGTCTCCATCCCTGTTTCTCCGTTACGAGCTCCGCAAACCGTCGCGTTTCTTCCACCGTTTTAAGTCTCAGTGCTCTCGTCATGATCCTATCCCCAGCAGAGATTTCCATTCATCCTCGTCAAACCCCACGAGGCAACGCTCATTGTTATATACAAGAAAGGGAAAACGAACGGTCTCGTTGAATGTATTCCTGAGGTGTTCGCGGATTTCGCTCTTCTCCTCGCTCTGGAGATCGTCGAAATAGATATACCTGAATTTAATGGAATTGTCCCGGAGAAAGGCAAGGGCCCTTTTGCAGAAACCGCATGTCGAGAGTGCATAGATCATGATATCCCCCGCATCGACGGATCCATCCACCGACTCAAACAACTCTTCAATTTTCATCTCGGGCGCGCCTCCTCGGCTTTTTCTTCAATTTCTGGATCCGTGCGACGGGAACTTTCTTCCGCGCGGGACGATTCCTTACCACTGGCTTCTTCCGATTTCCGCGAATCCTTGAAATATCCCTGTGATTTCTGAAATCATCGAAAAACTCCTTCGAGGAAAGGTACTTATCAGCGAAAGTGACAATGAAAGACTCCTTGTAGCGAGGTGGCGCAATGGTCAGGGGCCACATATGCTTTATAATGATGTCCCTCTCCACTTCGTTCAATTGAAAATTTTTTTCAGCATTTTCAAGGGCGATTCGCGGGTGCTCGATACCATGATACTTGTCCCTGGGGAGATCCGGCTCGTCATGGTTCCTCCAGTCATAGAGAAAAAAATCATGAAGGAGCGCACCTCGGGCGGCGGAACGATAATCGAGCTTCAGAAACTTGCATATTCGATAGGAAAAATATGCCACGTTGACCGCGTGCTCGAAAATCGAAGAGTTATGATGAAAATAATTCTTCAGCTTAAGGAACTCCTCATGCCGGAGGATGTCCTCTACCGCTTCATGAAATTCCTTCCCCAGGGGCCTTCTCCCATGAAGCTCCGATTCAATGCGGTATTTCAATGTTTTCATGAATGTCTGGATCTTTCCCTTAATCTCCCTGTTAATATTCTTATCGATGTATCGGTTCAGGTTCGGGAACGCCCCCCTCAGGCGCGCAAAAGAGCGAAGGATATTTTCTATCTCCACGCTGGTGAGATTGAAGTATTCCGAGTAGAGATATGCGACTTTTTTTCTGAACACGCTCAAGGACGAAACTGACAGGATGAAATCCCCGATAAAATATGCCAGGAGGGCCATGGATGCCGTGCGGGTTACATTCGCGTCAAGAATCAGAACAACCCGTGTGGTCACGGGATGAATGAGAAAAATAAAAACGAAGGCCATGGCGGTCCAGTAGAATGAAAAAAGGAGGCTTATTCTGCCATGGAGATTGAACCTGCTGTCAGAATAGTCCCACAGCTTCAACCCGAATGCCTTCTCAAAAATGAACCCGACAAGGTATTCGACGGCGGAAAGTACCAGGGCGTAGAGGAGAAGTCTCAAGGCGAGAGGCTGACCTATGGTCACCTGATCCAGGACAAGTATGAAGGCGGCACCGAAACCATATATGGGTATAAAGGGTCCGTGAAGGAACCCCGCGTTGATGAACCGACGCTGCGTGGCCGAGCGGTAGACAACCTCGATAATCCATCCAAAAAACGAATAGATGCAGAAAAGGAGCACCGCGTAAAACGGTTCCCTCC